>DAORXQ010000021.1 GCA_035371905.1 bacterium
ATTAAAAAATTTTTCCATTTGTGCATTAAATATTGTTATATTCCCATTTTTATCAAAACTAACCACACCAAAAGGTGAATTATCAAGTAAATTCTTTATATAAATATTTATTTCTGAAATCTGATGATAAAGTTTTATATTTTCAATTGCAATTCCAATCTGATATCCAAGATTTGTTAGCATTAACTGGTCTCTGTAAGAAAAAATTTTTTTATCAATTTTTTCTTTAAGAAAAATTACTCCTTTAATTTTACCTTTCTCCTCAATTCCAACTGCAACATCATATCCAATCCTTTCAAACTCCTCAACTATTTTCTTTTTTTCTGGATACATCATCTCAACTCTTTTTTCTTCCTCTTTTATCACAATCTTTGTATTTTTTAAAATTTCAAAAAATAATGAATTCATGTCAAAAATTACTTTTATACTTTCAGGCAGGTCTTCTTTTTCAAAAGGAAAATCCATTTTATATTTAAATAAAAACAGAATATCTTGTGGAATATTAAGAAAATCTTTAAGTGTTTCAGTCAATTTACTGAAAATTTCTTTTGGATTAGAAAGAGAAAACAATATTTCAAATACTTTTTGAGTGAAAATCTCAACATCATATTTTAAAATACTTAATCTTAAAAATTTTCTCAATCTCTCTTTTAAAGGCGAAAAAAGTATTGCGACAAAAAAACTACTTAAAATTATAGGCCAATACCCTGGATAAAAACTAAAGAAAGAAAATAAAAAGGTAGAAAAATGTAATGATAAAAAATAAAATAAAAAGAGAATTAGAGATAAAATTAAATAAAGAGAAATTGCTTCATAAACAAGTACAACATCCATTATTTTATATTTTACTATTCCATAAATGATAATTCCTGACATTACAACTGAAGCAAATGGTCCCAATCTATCAGTAAAAGATATTCCTGTAAATAAGAGAGGTAGAAGAGTTATAGAAATATTGTAAATTGCTCCAAATAATACACCGAGAAAAACATAATGAATTTCAAGAGCAATTATTCCTGATTTTTTTCTCTTTTTTTTATATAAATAATGAAGACCTGAAACAATAAGTAACAGAATATTAAGAGTGAAAATCAATATTTCAATCTTTCCATATTTTACAACTATTCCTGATTTTATACCTACAAAAGGTTTAGGAAAAAATCCATCTAAAATAAAATTAGGAGATAAAGGTATAAAAGAATTAATTAAACTTAAAATATAAAAAAGAAAAATTTTCCTTAATTCCTTTTTGGGTATTTCTTCTTCACCAATACTTACTGCAAACAGAAAAAAGTTGAGGGAATGAAAGAAGCATAAGCAAAAACTAATTTTATAAGTTTAATTGCAGTTTTAATATTCAAAGAAGAAGAAATCAAAAAAGAAATAAAGGACCAAAAAGCGAGTTGGAGGGAAAAAATTGAATAAATTTTATTTGATAATTTTCTTTTGCCTTTCAGATAAACAAATATTCCAAGAGAAAGATTTAAAATAAAAACAATAAAAAAAGCAACAGATAAATTATTAATCTTCATATCTTTTTATTAATAAAGAAGAATTACTACCTCCAAAACCATGTGAATTTATAAGGCAATACTCAACATTACAAATCCTGTATCTATTAGGTGTATAATCTAAATCACATAAAGGGTCAGGATATTCATAATTTATAGTTGGAGGAACAATACCTTTTGTTAAACTTAATAGTGCTCCTATAACCTGCATAACTCCGCCAGAACTAAAAGGATTTCCTATCATGGATTTTATTGAATTTATAGAAATTCTATAAGCATGGGCACCAAAAACTTTTTTTATTGCAACTGTTTCATAAAAATCAAGAAAGGGGTCTGAAGGTCCATGAGCAGATATAAAATCAACCATCTGTGGCTTCAAAAAAGCATCTTTTATACAAAATTTCATTGCTTTTTCAAATCCTTGTCCTGGATCTGTAATTTCTTTCTCACCCCATTTTCCATAACCTACAATTTCACCATATATTTTTGCTTTCCTTTTTATTGCATGACTTAACTCTTCAAGAATTAAAATTGCTCCTCCTTCTGATAAGACTCCACCATCTCTTAATCTATCAAAAGGTCTACTCGCTTTTTCTGGACTGTCATTTCTTTTACTCATTATATTAGAAGCACACAAACCACCCATTATTAAAGGAGTAATTGAAGCATCTGCTCCACCACAAATAACAATCTCATAATTCCCCAATTGAATTTCTTTAAAACCTATTCCAATCGCTTCTAATCCAGCGGCACATCCACTTGCAACAGTTGATATAGGAACCTCTAATAAAAACTCATTTAAAATTTCCTGACAGGCCATATTTGGAGTCGCTGAAAAAATCCCAAAAGGAACAATTCCTCTATACCCTTTGTTTAAAAATTTTCTATACTGTGATTCTATCAAATCCATAGCACTTGTACTGACACCAAGACATACCAATATTTTCTCGGAGTCAATTTCTTTTAAATTCAATCCGCTATCTTCAATTGCCATTTTAGCACAGGCAACCGCGAATTGTGAAAATCTTGCCATCCTCCTTAATTTCTTTCTGTCCTCTATATAATCCTCTGGCTTAAAATCAGTTACTTCACCAGCAATTTGAACTGGTAATTCTGAAGCATCAAATGAAGTTATCTTTTTTATTCCGCTTTTCCCTCCTGTTAATGCCTTCCAGAAATTCTCCTTCCCTATGCCGTTAGGAGCAATAACACCAATTCCAGTAATAACAACTCTTCTTTTCATCTGTCTGTACTTTTTTTATTTATTCTTTCAATTTCTTCTCTTAGTTTTTCACTATTTCCAGAATAAAAATAAACTCTGTTAAATCTTAAAAATTCTTCTGGTGTATTAAATCCACTGTATAAATAAAAAAGATAATCTTCATTTGAAATTGATGTATTTATTCCAAGGTTTAAAACATCTTTCTGAAATTTTTCTGTCTCATATGCAAATTTTTTAAAATTCATCCCGTTAACTTTGTAAGGTAATGGTTGCCACATACTTGGTGGAAAAAGTGCTTTTATCTTATAGTTCATTACATTTAAAGGATACTTTTCTTTATCTATCAATTCAAAATTAAATCTTTCAGGATGATTAAACCACATTGTTCCTGGATAAATACCTGGAAATTGAATCAGGGCAGAATCTGGTTTAACTTCTTTAAGAAGTTCAATTGTTTCTTTTCTGGTTTCTTCTGTTTCAAAAGGTGCTGGATAAATTAAACTTGCAACAGTAAAAATCCCTGCTTCTTTACATCTTTTCAGTACCCTTTCCATATCTGATTTCTTAACATTTTTATTCATACCTTTCTTTAAAATCTCTTCATTACCTGATTCAACACCAAAAAATATTGATTGACAACCCGATGTTTTCAAAATCTCAAAATCAATATCAAAATCCTCCACATATCCAGAATTTGCGTAGTCAATTTTGATCTTTTCATTAATAACTTTTTTTGCAAATTCTAAAACTAAATCTCCAGGTGTACTTGAACCTGCAAATCTATAAAGATAAACTTTATAATTATTTATATAAAACTTAATTTCCTCAATCAATCTATCAACTGACTTCTTCTTCCTTTTTCCACTTTTTTTTGGATGTATACAAAAATAGCAGGCATTTTGACAACCTCTACTTTCATCAATTACAAACATTTTTATTTTTTCATTTATTTTCCAATAAACATTTGGACTATATTCAGGAAAGGGTAAACTATCAAGCGATTTAATATATTCTCTTTCTGTTTTTATAATCTTTCCATTTTCCTTATAAATTATGTTTGGAATTCCTTCCAATTTTCTTTTCCCTTGTACAAATTTTGACAGTTCAATAATTGTTTCTTCTCCTTCTCCATAACAAAGTGCATCAAAAAAGTCACCTCTTTCAAAAATTAAATGTTCAAAAATGTCCACCTGAGGTCCACCACCGAATATTTTTATTTCTGGCTTTTTCTTTTTTAAAAATCTTCCAATTTCTATTGACCAATCAAACCCATCTCCAGCCCATAGTTTAAATCCCATAAAATCAAATTTTCCCTTTTCAACTTTTTCAAGAATAAACCTTTTTAGTTTTTCAAGATATAATTTTTTATTTTCTTCAATAATTGAACTGGCTTTTTTAAGTTTTATTAATTCAATAAATGACGGTTTTTTCCCTTCTATAAATACTTTATAAGAGAAATTTTCGAGAAATTTTTTTATATCTTTTGTATAAATTTCATCAAAAACTTCTGGTAAATTTAAATCAAGTATATTAACTTCTACTTTTTCTCTAAGAAGACAAGCGGCAAGTAAAGCAAGACCATTATCAGGAACAAAATCAGACAAACTTCTCGGTATACCTGCAATAGAAATTAATAAACCTTTCATAACTTATATTGTACAACTTTGTCCAGAGTAATTCAAATTATTTTTTACATTAACTTGGCATACTTTTTGCATATAAGTGAGGCATAAAAAAGGAGGTTATTTATGGAAAACAAAAAAATTTTAGTTTTTTTCTTAATATGCAATTCTTTGTTATTTTCTCAGGCATTTAAGAATCCACCTGAAAGTTCCTCTGCTCTTTCTCAAAGTGGTGCGTTTGTAGCACAATGTGATGATGCTTCCGCAATTAATTTCAATCCAGCAGGTCTTATTCAATTAAGAGATGGAGAATTAATTTTTGGTTTCAATTTTCCATATTTTAAAACTAAATATATATACTCAAGCGGAGAAGAAGAAAAAAAATATAAATTTTCAGTTCTACCTTATTTTTATTTTGTTCCAGAAACAAAAAATGATGAATTTAAGTTTGGAATAGGGTTCAATACTCCATACGGACAATCAACAGAGTGGAGCCAAGATATTGTCAGGATATGGAATTATCAAGTTCCTTATTACTCAAGTATGCAAACAGGTAATTTAATGACTGCATTTTCTTTTAAATTAACACCAGAACTTTCTTTGGGATTAGGATTAAACTATTATTATAGCAAATTAGTTTTTAAAAATCTTATCTATATTCCAGTTCCTGGAGTTGAAACCACAGCAAAAATAAATGTTGATGGAAGTGCTTTTGGAGGGACTATAGGAATCTTATACAAAAATGATAAATGGTCCACAGGAATAGTTTATAAATCTGGATTTAGAATAGATTATAAAGGAACTTCTGTTATTTTTGGAGATGATTATCCATCAGAAATAAAAATAAATTTTCCTGATAGAATAAATTTCGGTGTAGCCTGCTATCCATTAAAAAACTGGAAAATTGAATTTGATACAGAATATTATGGATTCTCTTCCATTAAAAATGTCTATATAAATCCAGGTTTCATTCCTTCATATGAAATACCAAAAAACTGGAAAAATATTTATAATTTTTATCTTGGAACAGAATATAAAAAAAATGATAATCTGAAATTAAGAGGTGGTATAGCAAGATTAAATTCTCCTATTCCCGATGAAACATGGGAACCAAGTTTACCGGATTCAGATACGTTAATAATTTCTTTTGGTACTGAATTAGGAATCAAAACAGGAAAAATAGAAATGACTTTATTAACTTCAATACCCAAAAAAATAAAAAAGGAGGGAAATTATGAAGGAATTTATAAATCAAAAGGATTTTTCTTTACAATTGGATATAAAAGAGAAATTTAATGAAAACAGGGATACTATTCTTGTTATAGATGATGAAATGGGACCGAGAGAATCTCTCAGAATACTTTTTAAATACAAATATAATGTTATTACGGCGGAAGACGGAGATAAAGGTATAGAAATATTAAAAAATAAAAAAGTTGACCTTGTTATCCTTGATTTAAGAATGCCGGGTAAAAGTGGCATTGAAACACTTGCAGAAATAAGGAAATTCAATCAAAATGTACCTGTAATTATTTTAACAGGTTATGGAGATATGGAAACTGCAAGAAAAGCAATGCATTATGAAGCAATTGAATTTATGAGCAAACCATTTTCTGTTTCCGAAATGGAAGAAATTGTAGAAAAGGGGATACAAAAAGGGAAAATCAAAATTGAGACTGAAAAATTAAAGGAAGAATTAAATTTATTAAAAGAAAAACTAAAAAAAAGAATTAATGAAATTGAAGCACTTGCAATAATTGGACAAACATCATCGGAAATTCTTCACGAGGTGAATAATCTTCTTACAGTGATTCATGGTTATATTCAACTTTTAATAGAAGAAGTTAACTCAAAAAAAATCACATTAAAATATTTAATAACCATTGATAATGAAATAAAACGATGTAAAAATATTGCTAAAAATATTCTTGAACTTGCAAAAGAAAAATCAAATATAGAAGATGTAAATTTAAATGAATTAATAAAAAATCTGATTGAATTTTTAAGGCAATCAAAATTATGCCAGAATATTAATTTTTTAGTTAAAATTCCAGAATATTCTGTTATTGTTAAAAGCAATTTTAATCATTTACATCAGGCAATTTTAAATATTTTTTTAAATAGTATTCAGGCAATTGAAAAAAATGGAATTATAAATGTTTTGGTTGAAAAAAAAGATAATAAAGGAATAATTATAATAAAGGATAATGGAAAAGGTATACCTCAGGATATTATTAAAAAAGTTATAGACCCTTTTTTCACAACAAAGGAAACAGGAACAGGTTTAGGATTGCATCTAACAACAAAAATTATAAATAAATATGGTGGTCAATTTGAAATTATAAGTAATGAAGGCATAGGGACAGAATTTAAAATAATATTTCCATTATCTTAAATAAGAATTAAGAATTTTCATTTGATTTCTATATTTATTAACAGTGCGAGGTGATATTTTTATACCAAAATATCCAAGTTTTTCAGATATTTTTTTATCAGAAAGTGGCTTTTTTTCATCCTCAATTATCTTTTTTATTTTTTCCATTATAAAAGTTTTACTTATTGAATATTTAAATTCAGGGACAAATAAATCTCTAATCTTTAAAAGCCCTTTTGAAGAAATGAGATATTTCCCATTTACCGCTCTGCTTATTATAGATATATTAACATTCATTTTTTCAGCAACATCTTTCATTCTTAAAGGTAATAAATTCCCGCTTTCAAAATAACCTTTCTGATAATTTACAATCTCTTTAAAAACATCTTCAAGAAATTTTCTTCTTTTTTCAAGCATTTCTATAATCATTTTTACTCTATTCATTTTTTTCAAAAGAAATTTTTTTTCTTTCGGTGAAATAAAAGGTGAATTTAGATATTTTTCATAGTCCACTTCAATTTTTATAAAAGGAGAAATTTTATCTTCAACATATACTTTTAAGGAATCCCCTTCTTTCGTTATTTTACCTTCAGGAATAATTTTTTTTATAAGTTTTTTTTGCGAACTTGTAAGAGGATAAGGATTTAATTTTTTAATCTTTTCCAGAAGAAGTAAAACAGATTTCTCATTTATTTTCATTTTTAGTGCTATCTCTTTATATTTTCTCTTAGTAAGCAAATCCCAGTGTTTTTGAACAATCTCAAAAAGTTCATTATCTTTATATAATCTTTTAATTTGAATTAAAAGACATTCCTGTAAATTTCTTGCTCCTATCCCATAGGGTTCCAGCGTTTGAATAATTTTTAATGTCTCATTAACTTCTTCATATTTTACATTTAAAATTTCTGAGACCTCTTTTAAATCCATTTTGAAGTAGCCATTATCTTCAAGATTCATTATAATAAATTCTCCTATTTTCATTAATTTTTCTGGAATATTTAAAAGATGTAAATCTTCAATCAGTTTTTCTTCAATATTAATTTCATAAGATATCCGCTCCAATTTTTCTTCATCAACCTCAAATTTCAAAAATGGATTTTCTTCACTTTCTTTTTTTAAAAATTCAATAAGAGAATAAGTAGAAAATCCCAGAATATTTGAAAAAAGTATTTGTGAAGGTAAGAGTTTTAGATATATTTTTGTATTCAAAACATTTTTATTTTCCATATTTAAATTTTAACTCATATTTGCAAAATGTTGTATAATATGATTTAAAAGGAGTAAAAATGTTAAATTCTATATTAATTGTGGGTTGTCTCGGTTTATTTTTTGGGATTTTTCTTACATTTATCTATACAAAATTTAAGATTGATGAAAACCCTTTATATTCTAAGGTTTATGAACTTTTACCGAAAGGAAATTGTGGTGCCTGTGGATATGCAGGATGTAGTGCGTTTGCAGAAGTATTGATTGAAAATAAAGTAACACCTGAAAAATGTGTTATGATAGGAGAAAAAGAACTATCAGAAATTTGTAAACTACTGGGTATTGAGAAGATTCAAAAAGAAAAATTTGTAGCAAGAATATGTTGTTATGGAGGAACAAATGCAAAAAAGAAATTTGAATATACTACAATAAAAACATGTAATGTTATAAATTCAATTTTTGATACAAATCTTGAATGTGTCTATGGCTGTCTTGGATTTGGTGATTGTGTTAGAATCTGTCCTGTTAATGCCATAGAAATGAAAGAAAATGGACTACCTGAAATAAATGAAGAAAAGTGTATAGGATGTGGAAAATGTGTCCAGATATGTCCTAAAAAGATAATAAAATTATTGCCCTATGAGAAAAAAGTGTATGTTGCCTGTTCTTCTCTGGATAAAGGTGCTACAGTAATTAAAATTTGCAGGTCTGGTTGTATAGGTTGTGGTAAATGTGCTAAAGCGTGTTCTGAAAATGCGATAAAAATAGAAAATAACCTTGCTATTATTGATTATGAAAAATGTAATAATTGTGGGAAATGTGCAGAAGAGTGTCCCAGGAAAATAATATTTTATATAAAAATTTCAACTCTTGCGTAAATGGAAGAAAAAAATTTTAAACTTATAATTTCTTTTAAAGGTAAAAATTATAATGGATGGCAGAGACAAAAAAATAAAACCACAATACAGGAAATTATTGAAAAAAAATGCAGGGAAATTTTTAAAACAGATGTTAGAATTATCGGATGTGGAAGAACTGATAGTAAAGTTAATGGAATAAACTATGTGGCAAATTTCAAGATAAAAACAAAATTAACTTCTTTAAATTTAAAAAATGCTTTAAATTCTAAACTTCCATCTGATATCTATATTAAAAATGTTGAGGAAGTCAGTCAGGATTTCCATAGCAGATACGATGCAAAGAAAAAAACTTATAGATATATAATAACTTTTAAAAAAACTCCTTTTCTTAATGATTTTGCATTTTATGTAAAAGAAAAAATAGACATTGAAAAAATAAAAAAAGCAATTCAGTATCTTACAGGAGAGCATGATTTTAAATCATTTCAGAGTTCAGGAAGTAATGTTAAAAATACAATAAAAAAAATATTCAAAATCAGTATAAAAAAGGTTAAATTTTTCATTGATGAAGAAGTTGAAATATTAATAATAGATATAGTTGGAAGTGGTTTTTTATATAAAATGGTTAGAAATATAGTTGGTGCTCTCATTCATGTTGGAACAGGAAAAATTGAACCGGAAAAAATAAAGGAAATTCTTGAAAAAAAAGATAGAAAATTTGCACCACCACCAGTTCCAGCATACGGACTATTTTTCAAAAATGCAGAATATTAATTTTGAATCTATTTTAGAAAATGAATTTAAAGGAAAGTTTGTAAAAAATTTTTCTCTAAGTCAATATACAAGTTTTAAATGCGGTGGTAATGTAAATTATCTGATATACCCTGAAAAGATTGAGGAAGTAAAAAAAATTATTGAAGTTTCAAAAAAATTTGGTAATAATTTTATCTTTTTAGGAAAAGGAACAAATGTACTTGTAAGTGATAAAGGATTTGATGGAATAGTGATTTCTACCTTAAAAATGAAAAACTTTAAAATTGAGAAAAACAAAATTATTTGTGAATGTGGACTAAAAATTTCTGAAATTTTGAATATATGTATTAAAAATTCCTTAACTGGTTTTGAGTTTTTGGCAGGTATCCCCGGAACTATCGGAGGTGGAATAAAAAATAATGCAGGTCTGAAAACAAAATGGTTATCAGAAAAAATCCGTTGGATTGAATATCTTGACATTGAAAATTTAAATATAATAAAAAAAGAAAAAAAAGATATATTTTTTGATTACAGAAAAAGTGAATTTAAAAATGAATTTATATGGAGAAGCGAATTTTTACTTGAAAAAGGGAAGGAAAATGAAATCAGAAAAACAATAAAGGAATATATGAAAGAAAGAATGAAAAAACAACCCTCAGGATACAGTGCAGGTAGTATATTTAAAAACCCATATCCTTATTATGCAGGCGAATTAATTGAAAAATGTGGATTAAAAGGATATAAAATTGGAGATTGTTATATTTCTGAAAAACATGCAAATTTTATAATAAACAAAGGAAAAGGGAAATCTCAGGATGTATATGAATTGATAAAAATAATAAAAGAAAAAGTAATGGAAAAATTTAATATAAAATTGGAACTGGAAATCCAACTTATAGGAGAATTCAAATGAAAATTGCGATTTTATATGGAGGCGAAAGTCCTGAAAGAGAAATATCATTAAAATCCGGGAGATGTATCTATTTTGCCTTAAGAAAAAAATATAAAGTTAAATTATTTGACCCATCTAAAAAAAATTTTGTAAATAAATTCTTAAAATTTAAACCTGACTTTGTATTTATTGCTTTACATGGGGGGATTGGCGAAGATGGAAGTATTCAGGGATTTCTTGAAACTCTCAAAATACCTTATTCAGGTTCAGGAGTTTTAACCTCTGCTATATGCTTGAATAAAATAATATGTAAAGAAATATTAATATTCAATAAAATTCCAACTCCTCCGTTTATAATCCTTGAAAAGAATAAAAAAATAAAATTACCTTTTAAATTTCCAGTTGTAGTTAAACCAGCAAATCTCGGTTCAACAATTGGGATAAAAATAGTTTATTCAGAAAAAGAACTTGAAAATGCTGTAAATGATGCCTTTTTACTGGATAATGAGGTTTTTATTGAAAAATTTATAAAAGGGAAAGAAGTTACAGTAGGGATAATAGGAAACGAAAATATTGAAATTCTTCCAGTTATAGAAATTAAAGTAAAAAAAGGATTTTACGATTATAAAGCAAAATATACTTCAGGTGAAAGTTTTCACATCATTCCACCTGATTTACCGGAAAAAATTATAAAAAAGATTGAAAAAATAGCAGAAAAAACATATAAAGTATTGAAATGTAGTGGTTTTGCAAGAATGGAAATAATGGTAGATTACAATTATAATATCTATGTTCTTGAAGTAAACACTATTCCGGGTATGACCAAATTAAGTTTACTTCCAGATGCTGCAAAATTTAAGGGCATCAGTTTTGAGCAACTTTGTGAAAAAATTATAAATTATGGACTGGAAAAATGGAAGAAAGAAACAAAAAAATAGAAGAAATAAAGAAAAGAATTTTATTGAAAAAGCGAAGAAAAATTAAGTTTTTTGCATTTTTATTTTTAATAATATTTATAATCTGCGGCTTTCTCTTTTTAAAAATGAAAATAATAAAATTTTTGTGGAATCTGGAAGTGTTTAAAATCAAAGAAATAAAAGTCTATCCGGAAACGATGACACATATTAAAGATTTATTGGAACTTGAAAAAGATAAAAATTTGCTGTTTCTTGATGTTAATAATTTAATTGAAAAAATTAATTCTATATCAGAAGTTGAAAAATGTAAGATAATAAAAAATTTTCCTTCTGCGATTGAAATTACAATTGTCTTAAGAAAACCATGGGCAATTTTAAAATATGGAGAAAAAGAATTTCTTATTGATAAAAATGGAGTTATACTTAATAATGAAGACAGAAACATACCTGATTTGATTATTTATGGAATAAAGGTAAATGAGAAGGAAAATAAAGTTGAAGAAATTGAAAAAATTAGTATTTTAGAAGAACTTGAAAAATGGTATAATTACTTCAATATTGGAAATTTTTTAAAATTAAACAGAATTGATATATCTGATATAAATAAAATTGAAATAAGTGACGGAGCAAAAAGTATTTATTTTACACATGAAAATATTAAAATAAAAATGGAAAAACTTTCATCTGTTCTCAAGAATTTGAAAGAAGATTATGAATATATTGATACAAGATTCAAAAATTTTTATATAAAATTAAAAAAATGAAAGAACAAATAATAACTGCAGTTGACATAGGTACAACAAAATTTTTTGGTCTTGTTGGACTTGTAAGTGAAACAGGGATTGAGGTTATTGCAAGCGAAGTTATAAAAACAGAAGAAGACTGGATTAAAGAAGGACGAATAGGATACAGAGATGGAGTTATAAGTGGTCTGGTTGATTTACTTGACTCTTTAAGAAAACAATCAAAAGAAGAAATAAGGTGGATAACAGTTGGAGTGGGAGGTGGGCATATATTGGGTAAAATTTATTCAAAAAAAATAGAAATTTTGCCCAAAGGAAGACCAATAAACGAAGGGGATGTTCAATTACTTGAAAGAGAAATCAAAAATTTAATATCAGGAGAGAGTTTAGAAAAAAGGGATATAATTTATATAGTCCCTCAAGAATTTATAATAGATGATATTCCAATATCTATTGGAAGGTCACCTGTTGGAATGCATGGGAATACACTTGAAATGAGAGCACATATACTTACAGGTGAATCAAACCCTATAAAAAATATTAGTGACTGTGTAAAAACGGCTGGAGTAAATTTATCATCAGAAATATTTCCTTATTCATGGGCAGTAGCAGAGTCAGTCCTGAGTGAAGAGGAAAAAAAATCAGGTTGTTTGGTAATTGATATTGGGAAAAGCACCACTGATATCGTTCTTTTCAGCGAAGGGAAAATAATTCTTACAGAATCTATAAAAGTTGGTTCATATCATATTGATTATGATCTTTCAACAAAATATCACACATCTATTGAATTTGCAGAAGAATTAAAAAAAAGATATGCATGGTGTGACTACAAAAGATTTATAGGAGAAAAAAAAGAAGAAATAAAAATGGTGGAAATTTTAAATCCAAAAGGTAAATCTCTTGGAAAAGTCAGTACTGAAGAAATATCAAAAATTGCATACTGGAGGGTTCAATACATTTTTGAGGATTTAATATTAAAAAACAGACTTATGAAAACAGGATATTTTCCAACAAGAGTTTCTGAAGTTGTAATTTCAGGTGGTGGAGCGAAGTTAAAAGGTATTGTAAAATTAGCAGAGGACATTTTTCAGTTACCTTCAAGAATTGGTATACCTCAAAAATTATTAAATCTTGACAAATCTTATCAGAAACCCGAATTTTCAGCAGGTATAGGCCTTTTAATTCTTGCTTCAAAAGTAGGAAAAGAAGATGAAACTATAATTGATAAAATTAAAAAATGGTTTAGAAGGTGGCTCTTTTAAAGGGGGTTAAAATGGTAAAAGTTATAGAAGAATCAATTGTTTCTTCAAACATCAATATAAAGGTGGTAGGAATAGGAAATGCTGGTGGAAATATTGTATCAAGAATTTATAACAAAATTGACGGGGTACAATTTGTAATTTTCAATACTGAGGCACATGCTTTGAAAAATGCAAAATCTGATATAAAGATACAGATAGGAGAAAAAACTACACAGGGAAAAGGAGCTGGAAAAGACCCTGAAAAGGGAAGATTTGCAGCAAGTGAAGATAAAGAAAAAATAGCAGAAGCATTAAAAAATACTCAGATTATTTTTTTGGTTGCAGGACTTGGTGGTGGGACTGGAACAGGAGGAACGCCTGTAATAGCTAAAATAGCAAAAGACCTTGGTGCAATCACAATTTCGCTTGTTACAACTCCATTTGAATGGGAAGGTGAAAAAAGAAATCAATATGCTCAAGAAGGGCTTGAAAATATATTAAAAAATGTTGATACTTTGATACATATATCAAATCAAAAACTATATGAAATAATAGATGAAAAAGCTTCTTTTGAAGAAGCATTCTGGAAAATTGATGAGATTATTTTAAGAACAGTTTCTTCAATTTCAGACCTTATTTATAAACCAAAATTACTTGATATAGATTTTGCAGATATTTATTCTGTTGTAGAAAATGCAGGTAGAGGTATAGTCGGGCTTGGATATGGAAAAGGAGAAGGAAGAATGGAACAGGCGGTCAGAAGCACAATTGAAAATCCGTTAATAGAAAAAAGTGAAATAATGGAAGCAAAAAATATTCTTATCAGTATCACAGGAAGTCCTGATTTAACATTAAAAGAAGTAGGAGAAGCAGTAAATATAATTCAATCAAGAATTTCAAGTCCTTCAAGAGTTCTTGGAGTAGCAACTGATCAAAATCTCAACGATGAAATTAAAATAACTCTTCTTGCTACAGGTATAGGAAAATTGTTATCTACGAAAGAAAAACCTGTTTCAGAAAAGAAAAAAATTGAAGAGTTACCATTAGAAAAAGAAGAAGTTGAAGATTCTATAGATGAACCTATCTGGAAAAGAAAAGAAAAGGAGAAAATATGAAAATAGGAATCTGTAATGAAGTTTTTAAAGATTGGACTGTTGAAGAAATTTTCTACTATATTAAAGACATTGGATATGAAGGAATAGAGATTGCACCATTTACTCTTGCTGAAAATGTTTCAGAAATTGCAGATGAAAAAATAGAAGAAATTAAGAAACTTTCAGAAAAAACTGGGATAAAAATAATTGGCACACACTGGCTACTGGTTAAACCAGAAGGATTATCAATATCATCAAAAGATAAAGAATTAAGGAAAAAAACTTCTGAATACTTGTGTAAACTTGTTGATTTTACTTCACGAATTGGTGGTGAAATAATGGTATTTGGATCACCAAAACAGAGAAAAATAAATGAAGGGCAAACAATTGAAGAAGTTAAGAACTATTTAAAAGAAGTAATTATCCCTGTTCTTGAAAAATGCTTTGAAAAAAATGTTTTTTTATGTATTGAACCCCTTGCAAGAACTGAAACAAACTTTATAAATAAAGCAGAAGAAGCAATTGAAATAATAGAAGAAATAAATCATCCAAATCTTAAATTACATCTTGATGTAAAAGCAATGACAGACGAAGAAAAACCAATTGTTGAAATAATTGAAATAGGATCAAAATATCTTAAACATTTTCATGTTAATGACAAAAATTTACTTGGTCCAGGATTTGGGGAAATTGATTATAAACCAATAATTGAAAAATTAAAGAAAGTTGGATATAATGGATGGCTATCAGTTGAAGTATTTGATTTTACTCCTGGACCTAAGGTTATAGCTGAAAAAAGTATAAAATACCTGAAAAAATTTTTGTAATTTACGAAAAAGGAGAAAATAATGGATAAAATAAAAGTGGGAATCGCAGGACTTGGAAGAAGTGGGTGGGATATTCACTGTAAAACAATTTCACAATTACCTAACCTGTATGAAATTGTAGCTGTATGTGATTTGGATGAAAAAAGGAGAGCAGAAGCAGAAAAAACTTTTAAATGTGTTAGTTATAAAAATTTTGATGAATTAATAAAGGACAAATCTATAGAACTTGTTATAGTAGCCACATTATCAAATATGCATACTGAACATACAATAAAAGCACTTAAAAATGGTAAAAATGTTGTGTGTGAAAAACCTATGGCAACAAATCTAAAGGATGCAGATAAAATGATAAAAGTTGCAAAAGAAACAGGAAATTTATTGACAATTTTTCAAAATAGAAGATATTCACCAGATTTTTTAAAAGTTAAAGAAATTATTGATTCAGGTATTATAGGTAGAGTTGTTCTAATCAAAATGCTACAGCACAGTTTTGGAAGAAGATGGGACTGGCAAACATTAAAAAAATATGGAGGTGGATTATTAAATAATTGGGGACCTCACATAATAGATCAGGCATTACAATTATTTGGTGACAAAGAAGAACCTGAAATTTTCTGTCATATGGAAAAAACATTAACTCTTGGTGACACAGAAGACCATATAAAAATAATACTCCATGGGAAGGTTTCTCCTTTAATAGACATCGAAATCACATCCTGCTGTTGTTATCCACAGGAAAATTGGCTTGTAATGGGAACAAAAGGAGGAATTAAAGGAACCACAAATAAATTAATCTGGAAATACTTTAAATCTGAAAATTTACCTGAGAGAAAAGTAGAAGAATTGCCCACACCTGATAGAAGTTATAACAGAGAAGAAATACCATGGGAAGGTGAACAGATATGGGAACCGTCAGAAAAAGATTTAAACTTTCAAATTAATTTTTATATTGACCTTTACCAAACAATAAGAAATAATAAACCATTAAAAATTACCCCTGAATCTGTAAGAAAAGTAATCTGGGTAATAGAAAAATGTCATAAAATTGCAAATATTTGAAAGGAGGAGATAAATGAAAAAAATTATAATTAACAATGACAAAAGGCAATGGCATAATTTTCCGTTAAAAGTTGAACACAGCGATGATAATTTAATATTAGTTTCAAAAGGAAGAAAATTTTTTGCACAGATAGATGAAGAACACAATAAAAAATATTTGATTTTCCTTCCAGGAGAAATAGAAAAAGGAGTTGAAATAGAATTTAATATTGAAAAAATAGATTCCTTACCCGAAATTGTAAAGATTAACGATGATAAGAATGGCAAAGTTAATGTTTTTATAAATGAAACACTATTTACCACATATAATTATTCTCAAGAAAATGCAAGACCATTTTTAAATCCAGTTATCGGTCCAAAAGGAAAACAAATGGTAAGAAAACCCGCAAGCCAAGGAAATCCAGAGAAATTTGACCATATTCATCACAGAGGAATATGGGTTGCTCATGGAGATGTAAATGGAACTGATAACTGGTCTGAAATGGAAGGACATGGAAAAACAGTTCATAAAAAATTTCTAAAATTGGTAAGTGGACCTGTTTTTGGAATTATTCATTCTCTTAATGACTGGGTTGATAATAAAGGGAGAAAAATACTTGAAGAGGAGAGAATTATAAAAATATATAATTTGCCACCTGAAAGTAGAATAATTGACCATATTATAATTTTAAGAGCCACTGAAACAGAAGTTGTTTTTAAAGATACAAAAGAAAGTGGACTATTGAGTATAAGAGTAAATCCGGAAATGGAAGGAAGACATAAAGGAATTATAAAAAATTCTTATGGAGGGACAGGAGAGATTGAATGCTGGGGAAAAAGGTCTTTCTGGGTAGATTATTCAGGAGAAATAGAAGGAATTAAATGTGGAATTTCTGTCTTTGACTGGCCAGATAATTTAAGATATCCAACTTACTGGCATGTAAGAGATTATGGTCTATTTTCAGCAAATTTCTTTGGACTTTCAGACTTTTATGAAAACAAAAAAATTTCAGGAACATATATTTTACCCTATGGAGAAGAATTAAAACTTTTTTACAGAATTTACATACATTCTGGTAATTGTGAAGAAAGTAATATTGGAGAAAAATATTTAAATTTCCTCTATCCGCCACGGGTAGAAATAAAATGAGTGTAAAGGAAAGAATTTTAAACACTTTCAACCACTGCAAAATAGATAGAATATCATTTTTAACCTATCCTTTTTTAATTCCTCATGGAGAAATTGAAAGATTACTAAGAAATAATGGTTTTGGATACTGGTGGATAACCTCTCCTTTAATTATAAAAAATGAAAAAATAGAGAGAGTAACAACTAACTTTTATAAGAACGGAAAAGAATTTATAAAAGTCAGTTTGAAATGTAAACATGGAGAGATTTTTGAAATTTGGGAAACTGGCGGAGGATATGGTACTTCCCTGAGAAAAAAATTTTTTATAGAAAGAGAAGAAGATTATTATATATTTGAAGAAATTGCAAAAACAGAAAAAATTGATGTGGATAAAGAACTCTACAAAAACATAGAAAAAAATCTCGGAAATGATGGAATTTTAGTTTCATGGCTTCCAAAAACACCTTTTCAATCAATACTTTATGAACTTATAGGTCCTGAAAATTATGCCTTTCACCTTTTTGACTACCAGAATTTGTTTTTAAATTTATATGAATTTTTATTTAAAAGATATTTAAAAAAATGTGAAATTCTATCTGAAACGGAATTTGAATTTTTTGAAATTGCAGATAATATTACATCTGAAATGATAGGACTGGAAAGATTCAAAAAGTTTATATTACCTGTATATGAAAAGGTATGTGAAATCTTTCATTATAAAAATAAAAAAATTGGTTCTCATATGGATGGAAATTTAAAAATTTTAGTAGAAGAAATTCATAAAACAAAACTTGATTTTATTGATGCTTTTACTCCATATCCGGATACAGATTTAACTTTAAAAGAAGCAAAAGAAAAATGGAAAGAAAAAATTATTATAATAAATTACCCATCATCCGTTCATATAAGAAAAGAGGAAGAAATTAAGAAAATTACACAGATATTGATTGAAGAAGCATATCCAGGAGATAACTTTATCATAAATCTTACAGAAAATATCCCATCTGAACACTGGCAGAAAAGTTTAAAAATTATAAACGAAACACTTATAGAATATGGAGAAGTTCCAAAAGGAGGATAAAAATGGAATATTTAATGGGTATAGACATAGGAACAACTGGAGTAAAAATTGTTGTTATTGATATAGAAGGGAATTTAAAAGGTACTCATACAGTTGAATATCCTTTAATTACTCCTAGACCTGGATGGGCAGAACAAAATCCAAATGATTGGTGGAATGCAACAATAAAATGTATAAAAGAGATTATTGAAAAATTAAAAATTAAAGGAGAGGAGATTAAAGGAATTGGTTTAACAGGTCAGATGCATGGTTCTGTATTCCTTGATATAAATTACAATGTTATTTATCCTGCAATTTTGTGGTGTGACCAGAGAACATATGAAGAATGTAATGATATAAATGAAATTGTTGGAAAAGATAGAATTTTTGAAATAACCTGCAATCCTGTTTTAACAGGTTTTCAAGCACCTAAAATTTTATGGTTAAGAAAAAATAAGCCAGAAATTTATAAAAAGGTAAGAAAGATATTGCTTCCAAAGGATTATATAAGATTTTGTTTGATAAGTGAGTTTGCAACCGATGTTTCAGATGCTTCTGGAACATCTCTTTTTGATGTTAGAAATAGAAAATGGTCAGAAGAAATACTTGAAAAATTAAATATCCCAGAAGATTTTTTACCCAAAGTATATGAAGGAACAGAAATTACTGGATATATTAAAAAAGATGTGGCAAAATTAACAGGACTTTTTGAAAAAACACCTGTAATTGCAGGTGGTGGAGACCAGGCGGCAGGTGGAGTTGGAAATGGAATTGTAGAAGAGGGAAATGTTTCTGTCACAATAGGAACAAGTGGAGTTGTATTTGCACATTCAGAAAAAGTTATTGTTGACCCTAAGGGAAGATTACATACATTCTGTCATGCTGTTCCTGGAAAATGGCATTTGATGGGAGTTATGCTTTCTGCAGGTGGCTCTTTTAGATGGCTAAGAGATAATCTATGTGAGGAAGAAAAAAAGGAAGGAAAAAGAAAAAAGAAAGACCCTTATGAAATAATGACTGAAAAAGCAAAAAGTATTCCTATTGGTTCTGAAGGACTTATATTTTTACCATATTTAACAGGAGAAAGATGTCCATATCCGGACCCAAATGCAAGAGGCGTATTCTTCGGACTTTCTTTAAAACATACAAAGGCGCACATAATAAGAAGTGTAATGGAAGGAATAACTTTTGGATTGAGAGATTCTATAGAAATAATGAAAGAAATAAATCTACCCCTTGGTGAAAAATTTATAGCAAGCGGTGGAGGTGGAAAAAGTGATTTCTGGTGTCAGATGATAGCGGATATATTTGGAAAAAATATCGTAAGATTAACTTCTCAGGAAGGAGCACCTTTTGGAGCAGCAATTTTAGCAGGAGTCGGTACTGGAATATATAAGAATGTAAAAAGCGCCTGTAAAACTATACTGAAAGAGAAGGATTTATTCAGGTTTGAAACAAATAATTTTAAAACATATGAGAAATTTTACAGAATTTATAAAGAACTCTATCAGAAACTCAAAAATTCTTTTGACAATTTAGCAAAAATTTTATAAAATATTTTTCTTAAAATAAGAAAGGAGTGAAAATAAAAATGGATAATAAACAATTACTTATTGGAGTAGGAAGAAGAAAGAAAAGTGTTGCAGTTGTAAAAATGAAAGAAGGAGAAGGTAAAATTATTATAAATAAAAAGACACTTGAACAATATTTTCCACTTTTCTATCAACAGGAAGATGCAATAAAACCATTAATTGTAACGAACTTAAAAGGAAAATTTGATTTTGAAATAAAAGTAGAAGGTGGAGGAATAACAGGACAAGTTGATGCAATTAAACTTGGTATTGCAAGGGCTCTTGTAAAATCTGACCCATCATTAACCCCAAAGTTGAAAGAGTATGGACTTCTAACAAGAGACCCGAGAATGAAGGAAAGAAAAAAATACGGACAGAAAGGTGCGAGAAAGAAATTCCAGTGGACCAAAAGATAAGATGATAAAAAAATTAAATGTTAAAAATTTTAAATCCTTAAAAGAATTAGAAATAACCTGTAAAAGAATAAATGTATTTATTGGTGAACCAAACTCTGGAAAATCAAATATCCTTGAAAGTTTAGGGTTTTTATCTTTTTTAGGCGGATATGCTATTGAGTTAAAAAATTTTGTTAGAATGTTGCAGATAATAGATTTGTTTTATGATTTAAATATACGAGAAAAAATTTTTATTGAGTTGGATGAAAAAAAGATAATTGCTGAATACAGAAATGGTAATTTATTCTTAAATATTTCCCCTTCACCGAAAGAAAAAAATATAAATTTAAATTTATATCCTCCTTTTACTCACCATAAAATTTCTCCAGAAGTGAAAGAAATTTTTAAAAATATTAAGTTTTTTAAATTTCTTTTTAGAGAAAATTTTCCCTCACAACAGGCTGATTTTTTTCTGCCATCCGGAGAAAATTTATTAATTGTACTTGAAACAAACCCAGAACTGAGGAAAATAATTGGTAATATTTTATTAAACTTTAATCTTATTTTAAATTTAAAAAGATTAGAAAATAGAATCACACTTGCAAAAAGAATTGAAGAAACAATTGTAAGCGAAGTTCCATATTTTTTGCTCTCAGATACAATTCAAAGATTAATTTACTATATTAGTGCTGTTGAAACAAACGAGAATTCAGTTTTAATATTAGAAGAACCTGAAGCCCATGCTTTTCCATATTATACCAAATATCTTGCTGAAATAATTGCTGAAGACAAAAAAAATCAATATTTTATATCAACACATAACCCTTATTTTTTATCATCTATTATTGAAAAAAGCAAAAAAGAAGATGTAAAAATCTTGATTACCTACATAGAAAAAGGTCAAACAAAAGTAAAAGAATTTGAAAATGATAAAATTGAGCATTTATTAGAATATGAGTTTGTGGATATTTTCTTTAATATAGACAAATTAATTCAAACATGATTTATGTGGAGTGCAAACCAGACAAATTGCTTGTAGAAAAATTAGGGATAAATAAAAATTTAATTTATCATGCAGGAGGTAGCAAAGTTATTATGAGGCTATTCAAAGTAGAAAAAGGATGTGGTATTATTGATGAAGACCCTCATGCACCGAGTAAACCCAGAAAATTTATTAATAATTTTAGGTTAAAGGATGAAAAAATGGGGATTAAAATTTTTCAAGATATTGAAGGGAAAAAGAAAATCATAATGCTTTGTCCTAAATTAGAAGGATGGATTTTAAAATTAATTGAAAAATATGGTATAGATTTAGAAAATTTCGACTTACCAAATGATACAGAAATGTTCCATAAAATAGTTAATAGTAATATTGAAAGTTATGAGAAACTTATTTTAGAATTAAAAAATAAAGAAGAATTTTTGTTTTTAAAAAACGAAATTTGTGAAATCCTTGAAAAATGAAAAAGATAAAAGTGGGGATATTTGGAGTAAGTGGTTATGCTGGACAGAAACTTGTTGAAATACTCCTGAATCATCCCTTTGCTAAAATTACCGAATGTTATGTTGCTCCAGAGGAAGGAACTCCAAGAATTGATGAAATAAATCCAAAGTTTAAAGGAAGAATTGATTTAAAATGTAAAAATTCACCTGATTGGAAAAGTATTGAAAAAAACTGTGATTGCATATTCCTTGCTTTACCACATATTATTTCTATGAATTTTGTTCCTGAAATTTTAAAAATTGGAAAAATTGTTATTGATTTAAGTGCAGATTACAGATTTAAAAATATAAAAACATATGAAAAGTGGTACACAAAACATAAAACTCCTGAATTGATAGAAATGGCTGTATATGGTCTTCCAGAAATAAATAGGGAAAAAATAAAAAATGCAAAACTTATTGCAAATCCTGGTTGTTACCCAACAAGTATAATTTTAGGAGTTCTTCCACTTATAAAAAATAATCTGATTGAAAATAAAATTATTGCAAATAGTGTAAGTGGTGTTTCAGGTGCTGGAAAATCACCCTCTCCTTCCAATATATTTGTTGAATGTAATGAGAATATAAAAGCATATAAAATAGGAGAACACAGACATCAACCAGAAATTGAAGAAATTTTAAATAAATTTGGTAATAAAAATTATAAAGTTGTTTTTGTTCCTCATCTTGCTTCATATAATCAAGGAATTTTATCAACAATCTATGTGGAATTGAAGGAAAAAATAAGTTCTGAAGATATTCAAAATCTTTATATTGACTTTTATAAAAATGAACCATTTGTCAGGATCATGAATTATGGAGTAAGTGCCTCTGTTAAAAATGTTTTTGATACAAATTTCTGTGATATAGGGATAAAAATTGTTGATGAGAAAAATCTTGTTATAACTTCAGCAATAGATAATCTTGTAAAAGGTGCAAGTGGTCAGGCAGTCCAGAATATGAATATTATTTTTGGTTTTAAAGAGACAATTCCATTCATTTAACCCCAATTTTATGGTAAAATTTTTATGAGATGAACGGATATAGAAAAATAATTGTCAATGACATAAATTTAGAAGCAAAAGGAATTATTAATGAACTATTTTCTTTATTCCCACAAACAGATATGTTTTGTCAATTTCAAAATGGGTATCTTATTATTTTCTTAAGGGAACTGGATTTTTTCTTCTTCAAAAATGTGGTTTTTGAATATATTCAAAAATTTCCAAAACATCAAAAAATTTTGCAGAAAATTTTATATAGTATTGAAAATATTAAAAGTTATGGTTTGAAGGGTTTTAAAAGATTATATGTTGGTTATAACAAAGAAAGAAAAGTAAAAAATAGAACAATTAAGGAAATGGAAAGAGGAAAGTATTTTTATGCTCGAGAGCATAATTTCTCTAAGAAAAACAATCAATTGCCTCAAAAATTTGTTAACAAAATAATTGTAGGAGATAGTGAGATTATTTTAAAAGAATTCCCTGATAATTGTATTGATTTGATATTTACTTCTCCTCCTTATAATTTTGGATTAGAATATGAGACACATAAAGATGGTATTAATTGGGAAGATTATTTTCATAAACTATTTACAATTTTTGAAGAATGTATA
>DAORXQ010000022.1 GCA_035371905.1 bacterium
CAACTCTAATATTATACTTCCCCAGTTCTTTTGCCCAACTTCTTGTAAATGAATATATTGCAGCTTTTGTTGCGGCATAAACACTCTGTCCTTCAGAACCTTCAAGGGCAGATTCAGAAGCCATATTAACTATCACACCTTTTTTATTTCTTATCATTTGTCTTGCAACAGATTGAGCACACAACAAATATCCTTTTTGATTTATACTAACCATTCTATCAAAAATTTCTTCAGTAATTTCCTCTTTACCCTCAGGATCAACAAGAAGTCGCGGTATCAATATTCCTGCATTGTTCACTAAGTAATCAATTTTTTTAAATCTTTCAAGTGTTTTTTTTACTAAATTTTCAACTTCATATTTTTTTGAAACATCTGTTTTTATAAATTCAATTTTATTTTTAAACTCTTTTAATTCTTCAATGGTCTTTTCTCCTTCTTTTTCATTTATATCTGCAATCACTACATCTGCACCTGCTTCAAGTAATTTTATAACAATTGCTTTTCCTATACCACCCGCTCCACCTGTAACTATTCCTGAAAAATTACTTAAATCTATCCCAACCATTCTCACTCCTTTTTTCATCAACTTAAAAATTAAAAAGATGTCCTAAAAAAACTTTTAGAACCAGGATCTTCAGGATTTAAATATATCCAAACATTATTAATTTTTTCCATTTCTAATTATTCTTTGACTAAACCTGTAATAATAATATATCATTATATTAAAAACTTCACAAGGAGGGAAGATGAAAAAAGCAATAGGGATAGACATTGGTGGTACTTATATAAAAGCAGGGCTTGTTAATGAAAGCGGTAAAATTTTAAAAAAGCAGCAATTTCCCACACTTGCAGAAAAAAATGACAGAGAAGTTGTACTTTATCAAATAGAAAAAAGTATTGAATTTGCATATGAGGAAGAAGTTGAAGGAATTGGAATTGGAACTCCTGGTGTTGTTGATGATCAGGGAATTGTTTATGAAGCACCAAATCTTCCTTCCTGGGATAACTTAAATCTAAAAAAAATATTTGAAGACAAATTTAAAAAGAAAGTTGTTGTTGAAAATGATGTAAATACAATTGCCTGGGGAGAATATCTTTTTGGAGCAGGAAAAGGGAGCAATACAATGATATGCATAACTCTTGGAACAGGATTAGGAGGAGGGATAGTAAAAGATGGAAAACTTTTAAGAGGTGGTAAATATTCTGCTATTGAAATAGGTCATATTACAATTGATTATAAAGGTCCGAAATGCAAATGTGGTAATATTGGATGTATTGAAAGATTTGTGGGGAGAGATTATATAGTAGAAAGGGCAATTAAAGGAATTAAAGAAGGAAAAAAAACTAAAATTTATGAACTTGTTAATGGAGACCTGCAAAAGATTACCCCTAAAACCATTTCTGAAGCATATAATCTTGGCGATGAATTTGCAGAAAGCATATGGATAGATGTTGGAGTATGTTTAGGAGCAATGTTTACAAGTTTGGTCAATCTTTTAAATCCCGATGTAATTGTAATAGGTGGTGGAATTTCTCAAGCAGGGAAAATTTTATTTGACACAGTAGAAAAGACAATTAAAGAAAGAGCCATGAAAATTTTAACTCAAAATCTAAAAGTTTTACCTGCTGGACTTGGAGTTGATGCAGGAATAGTTGCTGCAGGTGCTTTAATTTTTCAAAAATGAAAATATTATTTTTTGGAAGCGATATTTTTGGTATTCCTTCTCTTGAAATGCTTAAAAGAAATTTTGAAATTATTGGTATTGTGACCTCACCAGACAGACCAAAAGGAAGAGGATTAAGAATTTCTTCAACTCCAGTAAAAGAATGGGCTATTATGAATGGAATTAATATATATCAACCTGAAAAATTTGAAGAGAGTTTTATCAATAAGATAAAAAAAATTTCACCCGACCTAATTGTTTTGATTTCGTATGGGAAAATACTTCCTTCTTCAATTTTACAGATACCCAGGATTTGCTCTATAAATGTTCATCCTTCTCTTCTACCAAAATATAGAGGGCCTGCTCCAATTGAATGGGCTATAATAAATGGAGAAACAAAAACAGGTGTAACAATAATTAAAATGGATGAAAATATTGATACAGGTGAAATAATAATCCAGAAAGAAACAGAAATATTGCCTAATGATAATGCTTTTACTTTGAAAAATAAATTATCGTTGCTTTCTTCTGATCTTTTATATGAAGGAATAAAAATAATTAAAGAAGGTGGAAAAACATATCCTCAAAAAGGCGAAGTTTCTTATGCTCCTAAATTAAAAAAGCAAGATGGATATATTAACTGGAAATTAGACGCAACCAGAATACATAATCTTGTCAGAGGTGTTATAATTTGGCCAACTGCTTTCACATATTTAAAAATTAATTCAAGAAAAAAACTCATAAAAATATATAAGACAGAAGTAGGAGAAACAGAAGGCAAATTTGGAAATTGTGGAGAAATTATAAGAATTGAAAAGGATTATATAGAGGTTGCATGTGGAAATGGAACTATAAAAATAAAAGAATTGCAGATGGAAGGGAAAAAAAGAATGAGTACTTCTCAATTTTTATGTGGATACAGAAATGTTTTAAAAAATTTCTGTTAAATAAAAAGGGAGGGAATATGAATAAAATAATCTTATCTGTGATAGTTTTAGTATTTCCTTTATTTTCTCAGGTTAAAACAGAAGTAAAAACTGGAGGACCCACAGTAGAAGAAGTAATTAAATATGAAGGACCTAAAGCAAGAATAGCAGTAGCAAGATTTGATGTAAAAGCACCAAAAGCAACATGGCAAATGGGTGATGGAGTTAGAGATATGATTGTTGATGCTCTTTTTAAAACAGGTAAATTTATAGTTGTGGAAAAAGATGCAATAAAAGACCTTGAAGAAGAATTTAAATTTGCAGAAACAGGATGGAGTAAAAAAGAACTTGAAAAGGGAACATTTGAAGTTGCAGATATAATTGTAGTAGGAGCTATAACAGGTTTTGAACCACATGCAGAAGGAACAGGAGGAGGTGGATTTGTAATACCAACACCTTTTGGAGCAGGGATTGCAATTAAAAAAGAAGAAGCGTATATTCAGGCGACAATAAGATTGATAGATGTACGAACAAGAAGGGTTATAAATTCTTCAACTATTGAAGGTAAAACATCAAAATCAAAAGTTGGAATTGCCGGTGGAGCAGGAGTTAGTGGAGTTATACTTGGAGGTGGATTTGAAAAATATAAAAATACACCAACAGCAGAAGCAGTTATGATTATGATTAATAATGCTGTAAAAGAAATATCAAGAATGGTTCCAGAAAGTTATTATAGATATGGAAGTAAAGAAACCACTTATAAGAATGAACCTGATGGATTCAGAGGTATAAAATGGTTAACTTCTGTAGGAGAGATAAATAATTTAAAAACAATTAAACAGGAAGGCAATTATAAAGAATGCATAAAAACAGACGATAACATGCAAATAGGGAAAGCAAAACTTGAGAAAATTGCATACTCATTTTATAAAGACCAACTTGAAAGTGTAACAGTTGAAACAAAAGGAAAAGATAATTTTGAAAATTTAAAGTCAGCCACAATAGAAAGATTTGGTGAAGGAAAAAATAAAGGAGAAAATGAATGGATATGGGAGGGAAAAATTACAACAATAATTTTAAAATATAAACCTGAAGAAGAAAAAGGAATTTTAAAAATGTCTTCAGAAGAGATGAAAAAGAAAATTGAATCAGATACTGGATTTTAATTTAAAAATGAAACTTGGTGGTCCTATTTTTAAAAAATATAATAATCCAGAAGAATGGATTAAAGAATTAAAAAAAGAAACTTATTCTGCTTCTTATTGTCCTGTTGATATAGATACATCCGAAGAAATTATTGCTGAATATCGTAAATGGGCATTCAAAGAAAAAATTATTATTGCAGAAGTCGGAGCATGGTGTAATCCTTTAAGTTCTGATATTGAAGAAAGAAAAAAAGCAATAGCAAAGTGTAAAAAGGGCTTATATCTGGCAGAAAAAATTGAAGCAAAATGTTGTGTAAATATTTCTGGTTCAAGAGGAAAAAAATGGGATGGACCTGATAAGAAAAATTTGACTGCAGAAACATTTGATATGATAGTAGAAACAGTTAGAGAAATTATAGATGAAATCAAACCGAAAAATACATATTATACACTGGAAACTATGCCGTGGATGTATCCTGATTCTGCCGATAGTTACTTAAAACTTATTAATGCAATAAACAGAAAATCATTTGCAGTTCATTTTGACCCTGTGAATTTAATAAATACTCCAGAAAAATATTTTTTCAATGATGTTCTTATAAAGGATTTTATTAAAAAACTCGGACCATATATAAAATCATGCCATGCAAAAGATATAATAATGGGTGACAAACTAACATTACATTTTGATGAAATAAGACCGGGACTTGGACAACTTGATTACAGAACACTTTTAAGAGAACTTAATAAATTAGACAAAAATATTCCTTTGATGCTTGAACATCTACCTTCTGAAGAAGAATATAGAAAAGCAAAAGAATATATAAAAAAAATATCTTTTGAAGAAGGAATAAAACTATAGATTTTTTTAGAAGGAGGGTTAATTATGAATTACAAAAAAGTACTTATTTTTGGAGCACATCCAGATGATGAAATAACAATGGCTGGAACAATTTTTAAAATGGCAAATTCAGGTACAAAAGTTGTAGTAATAACAATGACAGATGGTTGTGAAGGATATCCAGTTTTAGAAATGAAAGAAAAAATCGTAGAAATCAGAAAAAAGGAAGCAAAAGAATGTGATAAAATTCTCGGAATATCTAAACGAATATTTCTTGATATACCTGATATGGGACTTGTAAATAATAAAGAAATATTAAAAAAATGTATAAAGATTATAAGAGAAGAAAAACCTGACGCAATATTTACTCATGGACCGGAAGATAACCACAGAGACCATATTAATACACATTTTATTTCAGTGGAAGCGAGATGGCACGCTGGAGAACCTGTCTCTGCTGAATTTGGAAGTCCCTGGTATACACCTCATTTATATTATTACAAAGGAATTACAAAGGGATTGCCTTCAGTTATTATTGATGTAACGGATGTGGCAGAAAAAAAGTACGAAGCATTAATCACTCAGACATCACAGTTTACAGTTTTCAGAAAAAATAAGGAAGATTTTTTATCTGAAATTGAACTGATTAAAAAGACAAGACCAAAAAGAACTGAACAATTCTGGATTGCAGATAAAGTAACAATTTTTGATTTTTTACCAAGAAGTATTTAATAAAAAGCAAGTTCTATAACTATTTTTTAAAGATACATCCTGAATTTAAAAAGTTTTCACAAGACATTTTTTCCTTTTCTCTGTAAAGTGAGGTTCTTTTTAAAAGTTCATCAAAATCAACAGAATGGGCATCAAAATCAGGACCATCAACACAGGCAAATTTAACAACTCCTCCTACTGTAACCCTGCATCCACCACACATACCTGTTCCATCTATCATTATTGGATTTAAACTTGCCACAGTTCTAACACCATATTTTTTCGTAATTTCTGCTATTTTCTTCATCATCGGTATAGGACCCGCTGTTAAAACCAAATCAAATTTTTCTCCTTTTTCAAGTAATCTCTCAAGAATTTGTGTATTAAATCCCTTTTCTCCATAACTCCCATCATCTGTTGAAATGTAAATATTATCACTTATCTGTCTCATTTCATTTTCAAGTATTATCAAACTTTTAGTTCTCGCTCCTATTATAGTAGTTATTCTATTACCTTTTTCTTTGAATGCTTTACCCATCCAGAAAACAAAAGCAGCCCCTACTCCACCAACTATAATGCAAACATGACCATAATCTTTTATTTCAGTTGGTTTTCCAAGAGGTCCTACAATATCAAGTATTTCATCTCCTTCATTTAAAAGTCCAAGTTTAATAGTAGTAGTCCCAACTTCTTGAAAAATCAATGTAATTCTTCCTGTTTCTCTATCAACGTCTGCAATGGTCAGAGGTATTCTTTCTCCTTTCTCGTCTACTCTTAAAACCACAAACTGCCCTGGTAATGCTTTTTTTGCAATCAACGGTGCCTCAACTTCTATTCTTTTTACTTTTTCAGCAAGTTCTTCTTTCCTTAATATTCTATTCATCTTGGTTTCTCCCATTTAAGTAAATCCATTACACTGCTTAAAGTCCCACCTTCATTTATTTCTTTTCTTATTCTGTTTTCTCTTTCAAGAACATCCATTGCTCTATTTGTAATTTCAACAATTTTTTCTTTTGGTATTACAACCACACCATCCATATCACCTACAATCCAGTCACCTGGAAAAATCATCTGTCCTTCTATTTTTAAAGGAATATTTATTTCTCCAAAACCTTTTGGTTCACCCGCAGTAGGAGTTATAACTTTTGCAAATACAGGAAACTTAAGTTTTATTATTTCTTCAATATCTCTAACTCCTCCATAAATAACAACCCCTCCTAATTTTTTCATAATTGCGCTATTTGTTGCAAGTTCACCCCAGCAAGCAGGACCAACTCCACCTGCATCTATAACAATTATATCTCCTTCTTCAGCAATATCTATTGCTTCAACTGGTTTGGCCCAATCCCCTGGATATGTTCTAACAGTTACACACTTCCCAACAATTTTAAACTTTTCACTCAAAATAGGAGTTATACCTTTAATCCATCCTCCTCTGTGTAAAGCATCCGAAATATTTGCTGTTGAAACTTTTTCCAGAATCTCCTTTATATTTTCATAATTAACCCTTTTATAGAATAATGTTTCAACAGGTATTTTCGTCTCAATTGCCTTTTTTATATCTAAAACCGCTTTTTTTGCATCAGATGATTTTGTTATTGCACCACCTATTATTAAAATTGAGGCACCTGCTTTAACCGCATCAACAACATTTTCAGAATTCAATCCCCCTGCTATCGCAACAGGAATTTTAACTTCTTTTGTAACTTGTTTAAGAAAATCAAAAGAAATTTTCCCTGTCATCTGTTTATCTATTGAAATATGAATGCCAATATAATTTGCACCAAGTTTTTCAACCTCTTTTGCCCTGTTTAAATTTGCTGATTCCTCTATAAGGTCAACCATTACCTCTCCACCATAATTTTTTGAGGACTCTATGCACTCCATTATTGTTTCATTTGATGCATTTCCCATTACAACAACTATATTTGCTCCTGCTTTAAATGCAATTTCACTCTCAATTCTACCGGCATCCATTATTTTCATATCAGCGATTATTTTTCTGTCAGGAAAAAGTTTTCTGAGTTTTCTTATAATCTCAACTCCACATGATTTTATTAAAGGAGTTCCTGCTTCAATCCATTCAACACCACCTTCAACTACTTCTTTTGCAAGTTTTAATGCCCTGTGTTCGTCAACAAAATCAAGTGCAACCTGAATTACAGGAAATTTTCTGCTCATTTTGCCTTCCTACCTATCATAATAAAACCTGTATGCCCTCTCATTAAATCAACCGGTCTTGCTCTTTTTTCATCAACAAGCCACCTTCTTTCAAGGAGTTCAAACACATTTATATCAATGAAACCATCCAGTTCTTCAACAAATTTTTTTATCTGTATAATTTGTGGATTATAGTTTACCAGAATTCCACCTTTTTTCAAGTATTTTAGAAGTCCTTTTGCTTTCCATGGTTCTGGTAAATCAAAAAAAATCTTATCAGCCCATTCTTCTTCAATATCAATTTTAAAATTTTCATCATAAACATCGCCATTAATAAATTCAAGATTTTCTGGTATTTTACCAAAGTAATTTTCAATATTTTTTACAGCAACTTCTCTGAAATCCTCATTCCTTTCAATAGTTATAACTTTTCCCTTTTTTACTATTGACATAATACCTATCAATAAAGAACCAGAACCTGTCCCAGTTTCAATAACATTATCTGTTTCTTTTAAACTGGAATAGAAAGTAATCACAGCAACATCCTTAGGATATATTATCTGAGTCTTCCTTTTTATTTTAAGAAGAAATTCTGAAATGCCAGGTTGGTAAAAATAAAAACTTCTACCTTTAAATTCAAGTTTTTCAATACCGTCTATTTTTTCAGGGATATCAATATTTCCAAAATGAGTTGAAAATGTTTTTAAATTTTTATCAACTATCCATTTTTTACCATCACAGAAAATAGTAATTTTTTTCATTTTTTACAGACAGGTCCATCCTCCATCTATTAAAATTGTACTTCCGGTTATAAAAGGACAGGCATCAGAGGCAAGAAAAACAGCAAGAGGTCCTATTTCTTCTGGATTTGCTATTCTTCCTGCAGGTGTTTTTTCAATAAAAAATTTTTTAATTTCAGGGTCTTTAAGAATTTTCTCATTTATGGGTGTGTTAAAAACTCCAGGACATATACAATTCACGGTTATATTATATTTAGCCCATTCAACAGCAAGTGTTTTTGTAAGTTGAACAATTGCTCCTTTAGTAGAAGAATAAAGACTTCTTCCCGGAAGCGTTACGAAACTTAACATTGAACCAATTGTAACAATTTTCCCATATTTTCTTTCTATCATATACTTTCCAACTATTTTACATGTATACCAGGTCCCAAAAAAATTTGTATCAAAAATCTCTTTTGCTTCTTCAACTGTTAAATCCTCGGTATTTTTTCTTATATTTATTCCAGCTGAAGTTATTAGTATATCTATTTTCCCGAATTCTTCAATAGTTATTCTCACAAAATTCTCAATATCTTCAAATTTTCTTACATCTCCTTTTATAAATATTATCTTTTTGCTTGTTTCCTCAATAATTTGTTTTTTTGTGTCTTCTCCTGCTTTTTCTTCTCTCCCAACAATAGCGACTTCTGCACCTGCTTCTGCAAGTGCCTTTGCCATTTCCTTTCCAAGCCCTTTTGTTCCACCTGTTACCAGTGCCGATTTCCCTTCTAATGAAAACTTTTGTAAAATCTTCATTTTTTGTTCTTGCATTTCCTTTTATATTTTTTCAGAATCACCACATTATAACCATTTTCTCTTTTATATTCACAGTAATCAATCATTTCTTTTATAAGTTGAAATCCAAGTCCATAATCTGTTTCCCTTACATTTAAAGGATTAAAAGAAGTTCCATCATCTATTATTTCTATTTTTATTAAATTATCCACATTCTCCCATGTAACTTTAATAATATTTGGGTCATTATTTTTACAGGTTATTATTGAACTACAGATTTCATCAACTGTTAACATCAATTCCCATGTTTTCTTGAAACTCAGATTTGAAAGAATACATTTTTTCTGAATAAAATTTGAAATCAATTCTAAACTTCCGTAACTTGCCTCAACAATTATATAATCAATTTTTTCTTTTTTCATTATATAAAAATTTTACATAAATTTTTTCAATCTCGTCAACCATTTTTTCAACTGGAAATATTTGTTTTATTAATTCCTGTCCTTCTTTCCCCATTTTATCAGAAATTACAGGATTTTCAAGTAAATAAATAATTTTTTCTTTTAACAAATTTATATCTTCTGGTGGAATAATAAAACCAGTTTTTCCATTTATCACAACTTCCTTTGTTCCATCTACATCAAAGGCAATAACCGGCTTTCCTCCTGCAAGTCCCTGAGCAACTGCTTTTGGAAGACCTTCTCTTAAACTTGTATGAACAAGTATATCCATAATACTTACATATTCAGGAATTTTTTCTGGTGGAACAAGTCCTGTAAAAATAACCTTATCCTGTATTTTATTTTTTTTTGCATAGTTTTCCAAATCATTTCTTAAAATACCATCTCCAACAAACATAAGTTTTGCTTCTGGATGTTTTTCAGATACTTCTTTAAATGCTTCTATTAAATAATTCTGTCCTTTTAGATAAAACAATCTTCCAATCATACCGATAACTTTTTCATCTTTTTTTATTCCATATTTTTTTCTCATTTCATTCCTTTTTTCTGCACAATCAAGATATGGTTTAACATGAAATCCACTGTATATCACAGTATAATCACTTTCTTTACCTATACCTGCTTTAAGTGATTTTTCTTTCATTATTTCACCAACACATATAAAATGGTCAGTGAAATAATATGCAATCTTTTCGGCAGAGATATAAATAAAATTTAAAAATTTATTTTGATATGGATGAAATGGTAATCCATGAATTGTATGAATTACTATGCATTTTGGATTGGCAAGTTTTGCAGAAATCCTTCCGAGTATTCCTGCTTTTGCACTGTGAGTATGAACCAAATTATATCTATTCTTTCTGAAGATAAAAAATAGTTTTAAAAAAGCAATTATATCATAAACAGGATTAATATCTCTTACAAGTTCCTTTATTATTATAAGTGGAATTTTTTTTTCAATAATTTTTTTTTCAAGAGACCCTTCAGGTCCTTTAGTGGGACCACTTATTAAATCAACTTGATATCCCTTTTTTATTAAACCTTCAACAGTAAACAAAGTATTTTCCTGTGCTCCACCAATAACAAGACGGGTTATAACATGTGCAATTTTCATATCATTATCTCACTTCACAAAAAACTACATATTTTTTCATTATGGTTTTTATATTTTCAAATTCATCATCTGTATATGTCTTTTCTTTAATAAAATCTTCTTCAACCAGTTTAGATGGAATAAATTTCTGTAAAAAATATTTTTTACAACCTTCAATAATTTTACCTATTTTTTCAAAATCATCAATACAAATTTGTTTTTTAACCACTGTAGTTCTGAATTCATAATCTATTTTTGAATTTTTTATTATATCTATTGACTTTAATATCTTCTCTGTTTCTACTTCCACTCCTGTAATCATTTTATATTTTTCTAATGGCCCTTTCAAATCCATTGCAATATAATCAACTAATCCTTCTTTTAAAAGTTTTTCTATAATTTCCGGTCTTGAACCATTTGTATCAAACTTCACTTTAAAACCCATATTTTTCACTTTCTTAACAAAATCAATTATATCCGGCTGAATTGATGGTTCTCCACCTGTAATACAAACACCTTCAAGATATTTTTTTCTTCTGTTCAAAAAATCAAAAATTTCCTCTTCAGGTATAATTTCTCCAAATTTTTCAGGTAAGACAAGTTCAGGATTATGACAGTAAGGACATCTAAAATTACATCCCTGAGTAAAAATAATACAACTTAAAATATTAGGAAATTCAATTAAAGACGTTTTCTGTATTGCACCTATTTTCATTTAAGGACAAATGTTTTTCTTATTTTAAACTCTTCATATTTACCCTTATTCCATTGACTCACAGGCCTTAAATAACCAACAATTCTTGAATAAATTTCTGTTGTTTTACCACATTTTGGACAGTTATATACCTCTCCATTTAAATAACCATCTTCAGGACAGACACTGAATGTAGGAGTTATTGTAAAATAAGGTAAAGTAAAGTTTTCGCATATAGTTTTCACAAGTTTTTTAATTCCTTCTTTTGAATTTATTTTTTCACCTACAAAAATATGTATAACAGTCCCACCTGTATAAAGCGATTGAAGTTTATCCTGTTTTTCAAGTACCTCAAATATATCATCAGTATAATTTACAGGTAAGTGTGTTGAATTTGTATAAAATGGTTCCGCTCCGTTTCTACATTCCTTCTCATTTGCAACAATTATATCTGGATATTTATTTTTATCAATTCTTGCAAGACGATAACTTGTCCCTTCTGCTGGAGTTGCCTCAAGATTATAAAAATTACCTGTACTTTCCTGAAATTTAATCAATTTTTCTCTCATAAATTCCATTATCTCAATTGCAAAATTAATTCCTTCCTCTGTTCCTATATCTTTACCAAAAAGATTTAAACATGCTTCATTCATACCAATAATTCCTATGGTTGAAAAATGGTTTACCCAGTATTTCCCAAATCTTTCTTTCACATTTCTCAAATAAAATCTTGAATATGGATAAAGTCCAGAATCTGTAAATCTTTCAAGAACTTTTCTTTTTATTTCTAAACTTTCTTTTGCAACTTCCATCAAATCATTCAATCTACTTTTAAATTCCTCTTTTGTTTTTGATAAATATCCAATTCTTGGTAAATTAATTGTAACAACTCCTATACTTCCTGTTAAAGGATTTGCTCCAAATAATCCCCCTCCTCTTTTCTTTAACTCATCTGTCTGTAATCTCAATCTGCAGCACATACTTCTCACATCATCCGGTTTCATATCAGAATTTATAAAATTGGAAAAATAAGGAATACCATATTTCCCAGTCATTTCCCAGAGTAAATCAAGTGTTTCATTTTTCCAGTCAAAATCCTTTGTTATGTTATATGTTGGGATAGGAAATGTAAATACCCTTCCCTTTGCATCTCCTTCAAGCATAACTTCAAAAAATGCCTTATTTATCATATCCATCTCTTTCTGAAATTCACCATAAGTTTTATCCTGAATCTTTCCTCCAATAATAACTGGCTGGTCTTTATAAACTTCTGAAACTTTTAAGTCAAAAGTAAGATTTGTGAAAGGGGTATTCCCAGTTATAAAAATCTGTCCATTTCTTCTTGCTATGACAGTTTCATTTTCAGTATTAACACTCCAGATTATCCCTTTATATTCAACCGGTTTTATCTCCTGAATATAATCATACTGTGTTTCTGTAAGTGTGATAATATACTGAGTTTTTTTTGAAATACCCCCAACTTCTCTCTCCTTAACATTAAAATTATATCCTGCAAGTACAGCCACTCCTGTAATAATATCCATTGCTTCTTTATCAGTAACAGTAATTCTTTTTCTAAATTTTTCTTCCCATCCATTACCTTTTATATATGTATCAATAAATAATTTTGCCTGTTTTTTACTTAACTTTAAAAGAAAAGAAGGGAATTGTTTCTTTTCAGAACCTAATAAATTATGAATAACTTTGCTTGGTTTTGACTTAAGTCTTATATGAGTACATATACCCAGGGAACTCTGAGGTCTTATAGAATATTCAAGTTCATTTATTTTTAGTAAGTCAATTATTTCATTATAATTTTCTGGATGTTTTTCTTCTGATTGATATATACTTACTCTATGACTTCCCTGCTTTTCTATACTCCCTTCAGAAAGAATCCATGCAAGCAACTTTATTTTTGAATCCTCTATATCATATTCCTCATTTATATTCTCTCCTTTTACAGGAATTACAACAGGAGACATTAATTCAATTACTTTTTCAATTGGTTCAAGAGCAAATCTATCTGTATTAAAAATTCTTCTTACAACTCTGTGCCCTGGAGATATTAACTGGTCTTGATTTCTATTTTTTAGATTGTACATTACTCCTTCATATTCTCTTACAAAAACATGTTTTACTTCTTTTTTTTCTATTATTCCGTTTTTTATATTAAATGTATAAATTGTATCTCCTTTTTTAACCTGGTCATATTTTTTCCAGCCGTCAGGAGTTAAAATTTCTGTATCTTCTGAAAGACATTGAAAACCTGTTCTTGTTGGTACATTCAAATTAAATAAAAACTCCTGAACCGCCTGTTTTACCTCTTTATAACTTAAACCATCATATCTTACAAAAGGAGCAAGAAGGGTATCAAGATTTGAAAATGCCTGAGCACCTGCACTTTCTCCCTGAAGAGTATAAAAGAAATTAACAATCTGCCCTAAAATTGAACCAAAATGTTTTGCAGGACTGCTTTCCACTTTTCCTTCTGCACCTTTAAACCCTGTTAAAAGTAAATCCTGTAAATCCCATCCAACACAATAAACAGATAAAGAACCAAGGTCATGAATATGAAAATCACCATCAATATATGCTTTCCTTATTTCAGGAGGATATATATTATTTAACCAGTATGTTTTTGTTACTTCGGAAGAAACATAATTATTTAAACCCTGAAGAGAAAAACTCATATTACTGTTCTCTTTAACCCTCCAATCAATTTGATTTAAATACTGGTCCACAAGGTCTAAACTTGCTTTTGTTGTTATTTCCCTTATTCTTGCGTGTTGTTCTCTGTAAATTATATATGCTTTTGCTGTCTTTTTATAGGGAGAAAGTAAAAGAACCTCTTCTACAATGTCCTGTATTTCCTCAACTGTTGGAATTTTATCTTTTATTATTTCCAGTGCAAGGTCAAGAACTTTTACTGTCAATTTTTTAGCAACATCTATTCCAAATTCACCGGTTGCCTGACCTGCTTTAAGAATAGCATTTGTTATTTTAGTTGAATCAAAATCAACAATTCTTCCGTCTCTTTTTACAATCTTTTTAAACATTTTTTCCCCCTATTTTTTCTATTTCTTTTAAAAACTGTTCAATATCTTCAAATTCCTGATAAACAGAAGCAAATCTAATATATGCAACTTTATCAAGTTTTTTCAATTTTTTTATAACACTTTTTCCTATTTCTTTGGAGGTAACTTCATTTTCATATTTCTGTCTCAATTCTTTTTCAATATCTTCAACAATCTCATTTATTTTATCTGTACTTATGGGTCTTTTCTCACATGCCTTCTGTATCCCGATTATCAATTTTTCTCTGTTAAACCTTTCTCTTCTACCATCTTTCTTAACAACAATTAATGGTTTTAAATCTATCTCTTCATAAGTGGTAAATCTTCTTTTACACTTCAGACATATTCTCCTTCTTCTTATTAACAAACCATCTTCTCTTTCTCTTGAATCAACCACTTTGTCTTTTAAATAACCGCAGTAAGGACATTTCATTTTCTATATATAGTACATCAAGAAGTTTAAAATAACAACATATTGTATTTTTTTAAAATTTAACATATACACAAATTTTGTCAAGTCAAAATAAAAATAGCGGGAAAAAATGAACCTTATTTACTTTTTACAGGTTGAACAGGAAGAAGCACTACAGGAGGAACAGGAACCTGAAGATGTAGAACTCAATCCCTTTTCCTCTCTTTCTTTTCTTTTATAATCTTCACTTCTATATTCTGTTGTGTAAAATCCAGGTCCTTTAAAAATAACACCACCGCCAACTCCAACTAATCTTCTTAAACTTTCTTTTTTACATTCAGGACATATATTTAAAGGTTCATCAGTCATTTTTTGAAATTTTTCAAATTTATAACCACAATTTTTGCATTCATATTCATAAGTAGGCATAACTTCCTCCTTTTTTATTATTAGATGAAAAAAATACCAAAAAGTTTCTATAATGTCAAGTGAAATTTTTATAAGAGGCAAGAATTTTACCTAAATATACGCGATGATAATCACCTGATTTATACATTCTTTCTTTTATTTCTTTATCAATCATTTCCGGTTTAACATCCATCCTTGCAATAACTTTACATTCAAAACTTATAATACTTTCTTTAACAACAGGAGATTTTACATATTTTGATTTTAAAGGTGTCAGATTTTTTTCTTTAAATTTATCATATTCTCTTCCTGAAACTGTGCCACACCAGTTAACTATTTCCTTATATTTCTCTTCAAAGATATTAACAGTAAAATCCTCTGTTTTTTCAATCAGATTAAATGTATATCTTGAAGGTCTTATAAAAATAAAAAAAATAGGTTCACCCCAGATAATACCAATACTTCCCCATCCAATCGCCATCACATTCGGTTTATTATTTTTATCCACAGAACAAACAAGAACTCTGCCTTCCTTTAATGCTTCAATTGTTTCTTCCATTACATCAATATATTTAATTTCTTTTTTCATTTTTACTCCTTTTTAAAACATTCTTTAAAGAATTCTGTTGTCTCATCTATAACTGTATTTTCGCTTTCTTCTGTGGTAAAAACATGCCCTCCTTTATCAAGCACAAGCATTTTAAGATTACTCGCGTTTTTATGAAATTTTTCAAAATAAAAAAGTGCATTTTTCAAGTCAAGAGAAAGGTCATCTTTTGTATGTATGATAAAAACATTTCCCCTATAATTTTCTACATATTCTTTCATATCAATTTTTCCAAGAGATTCAATAAATCCCTTTCCGATATAATGACCCATTCCAGGTATATAACACTTGCCATATTTTTCTATTTTTTCTCTTATTTTTTTTGTTAAAATTTTCTTCTGTATAATTTTTGGAAATGCAAGGGGAGACCATAAACATAATCCCTTAACTTCCTTAAATTTATGAACAACATAAACTGCAGTAACAGCACCCATTGAAAGACCACAAACTCCAATTTTTTCTCTGTCAACAAAATCAAATGTTTTAAAAAATTCTAATGCTTTTTCTCCGTCTTTCATTTCTGTTTCAAGAGTCATTTCATAAAAATTCCCTTCACTATCACCTGAACCATAAAAATCAAATCTCAAAACAGAAAAACCCTCCCTACATAATTTTCTTGCGAGTTTTGTAAATATAAAGTGACTTTCACATTTATTTCCAGTAAAACCATGAAAAAGTACAATTCCGGGTGATTTCTCCTTTTCTGGAATATGAATAACCCCAAATAGTTTACCTTTACTTCCATCAAAAATAACTGCCTTTTCCATATACCATCCTCCTTTAAATTTATCAAATCCTTTTAACATCTAATTTTAACCGTCCGAAATAAAAGAAAGAATATCTTCAACTTTTATCTCTTCCAAACATTTTTTATCTGTACAATTTTTCATTTTTTCATATACACAAGGACTGCACTCCAAATTTTTGTAAACAATTTTAACATTTTTTCCTCTCGGACCCCAAATAAAAGGTGAAGTAGGTCCAAAAATAGCAATTGTTTTTACTCCTGTAATACTGAAAAGGTGAGTAATTCCGGAATCATTTCCAATATAAGCAATAGTTCTTTCGGCAATTTTAATAATATCTTCTAAATCAAGATTAAAAAAAATTTCTCCTTTAAAATTTCTCTTCCAGAATGAAAGTTCATTTTCTTCTGCAGGTCCAAGAAGTAATTTTACATTTTTCAGATTTTCTGAAAGTTTCAAAAACTTCTCTTTCCCCCAGTTTTTATCTTTACTTCCGCTTCCCGGATGAATTAAAAAAAATTCTCCTTTATTTTTTAAATTTAAATTTATAGAAAAATATAAATTTTTATTAAATATTTCCTTAACTGGCTTCATTAAATAATCTGTAATGTGGATATTCAATTTCTCCTTTTTAACAGGGTGGAAAATTATTTTATTCATAAAATTTTTCTTTAGATTTTCTCCTATTATTTCTTTTTCATCTGTGTAGGCAATAATAATATCAAAATCTTTAAGAAAACCTTTCAACTTGGTATTCTCACTTTCAAAGAAAAAAAGATATTCACTTGAATCAAGTGGAATAAATTTCTCAACATTTCCATACTTTTCAATAAAATTTTTATAAATACCCTTTCCTCCTGCAAAAACTCTGTACCCATTTTTTTTAAAACTGAAAAAAACAGGAAATGTTAAAATTAAATCACCGAGTGCTCCCTCTCTGATTATTAAAATTTTTTTCATTTTCAATAATTTTTTTAATCTCATTTATAATTATTTCAAAACCCTCTTTATCAGGTAAATTTTTATAAACATACTCATTCGTTTTAAAAAATCTTTCACCATTTTCAATTTCAGAAAAGATTTTATATAAGTCAAGAAAATAAAAATTTCTTTTTTCAGAAATCTTCTTAATTTTTTCTCTATATGGTTGAAGAACTTCTAAATAAGGATATGAAGGAAATGGAGAAACCACAATTATATTTGAATTTTTTTGTGATAAAAGATATAAAATTGCATCATAAACCTTTTCCCATTCATTTATTCTATGCCTTCTTAAAAGAGAATTTATAAATGGAAATAAAACAACAAAAGAATCGCTGTTTATTTTATCCTGAATTTCCTGAATAAACTTAAATTCATTAAAAAGATAATTTACATATTTTACCTCGGATATATTTAAAACTTCTATTCCTTTTTCTTTAAAAAATTGAATTAACTCGTCTGGAAAATCTCCAATAAAAATTATTTTTGAAAATCCAGTAGTTTTTTTTATATTTGTATATTCAGGAATTTTAAATATAAGGTAAGAATTATTTTTCTTTAAAAAAACACCATCAACAAAAAAATCCTTTTCATTTAAATCCACCACATTTATAGTTTTTTCAGCGAGCTTCGCATCATAAAAATAAATCCCAATTTTTATTTCATTTTCAGGATTTAAAAACAAAGTCATTGTTTTCCCATTTTCTTTTCCTGGGAGAAAATAAAATTCATTTTTATTGTTTTGAGATGCAAGAGTTAATACTAAAGGAATGTCAGATATATTTTCAACTCTAATTGGTATATAAAGTTTTTCATCCTCATATATAAAATTTTCAAAAGGAAGAATATTAAAAATGGTCTTTATTTCTTTTCCATCTCCTAAACTTATTTTATGGATAAACTCTCCAGATATTTTATTTTTCTCTGTTTTTAGTTTTATATTTATCTCTTTTTTTTCTCCTTCTAACTTTACAACAATTTTTTCACCGGTATATACTTTTCCATCAATTTCCCACAAATATTTATCAGATAAAAAACAGGATGTATCAAGTTTCAAAATTGTTATTTTTTTATTATCAATAGTAAATGGACCTTCAATCTCATAATTAAAATAGGGAGTATTGGGTGACTTTAAATTTTCAACTTTTCTAATTTTCATCTTAACAGGTATTTCATTTATAGAAGTCATGTCCCAGTAAACCCTTCCTTTATCGTTATAAAAACCAATTCCTTCTATGTTTTTTTCTCTTATTTTTAAAAGAGGTATTTCAATTTTTGTCCATTTTCCTATTTCTGGAAGTTCTCCAATTTTTTCTTTATTCATACCTTTCATATTTATTACATCCTTACCGAAAGAAAAATAATAGTGTCTTCTATATCTTGAAATAACTTCTATAATTATCTCTTCTGGAGCATTTTCTTCTTCTATGAAAAGATAAGAAATAATTTTATCATCTGAACCTATAGAAAATTGTTTTGGAAAACTGACTCTGTGGAAAGAAAAACCAGCAGTACCGGTATGAGAATAAATTCCTGAGAGTGATTTTTCAGTCCATAACCATACACCGGATTTAATTGAATCTGGAAAAATATAATCATCTATCAAAATATTTCCTTTTTTAAATTCTTTGTATAATCTGTTTTTTTCACTGTAACCGATAAAAACCTTATAATTAATTGAATCTGTTGGTTTAAAAAAAATTTCCATCTCATCTTTTAAAAAATTAACTCCAGAGATTTCACATTCTTTTCCATTTTCATCAATAATTTTAATATCATCATATTTTTCCTTTCCTGAAATAAAATTAAAGGAGGCAATTTTAAATGTTTCAAGGAGTTTTTTATTTTCACAGGATAAATTCAACAAATATCTGTATTCAGAAAAAACAAAAAACTGTAGAATTAAAAAGAATAAATAAATATTTCTCATTTTTGTCTCTTTATTTTTAAAGCGATGTCTTTTTCAAAAGGAATAATTGAAATTTCAATATCTTTTTTATTTTCATAAAACATTTCTTTTACTATTTCTCCTTTATAAGTATCCCAGAACTCAATTTTATACTTCCCCGGCAAAAATCCTTTTAAATATAAAACTGCATTTTCAATTTTTACTGGTTTTATTCTTTTAAGTTGACTGTTAAAAATTTTTCTATCAAATATCCAAAAAAATCCCTCTTCTTTATTCTGGATACCAACAAAATCAACATCTTTCCCTCTTATTTTACCATCAGATACCTGTAAAAACTTATTCCTTCTGTCTTCATTTTCCCAGAATTTTGAAAGTGCTTTATAATGAAAATAAAGGTCAAAATGGTCAATAAATGGCCACCACCAGAAAAGAGCAACTCCAAACATAGGCATCATTGAAGAAGACCATATACCCCCATGTAAATTATCCTCAAGAAAAAATCTGTCTTTTCCAACTCCAAACTCATTTACAAACATCGGTTTTCCATAAAATTTTCTTTTTTCATAATAATCTCTTATACTATCCACAATTAAATTATGATATGCATTACCCACAAGGGATTCAAGTTCAGGTATTATCCATACCATAGGGTCATCTTCTCTTCTGCAATAATGGGTTGAGATTGGTTTTTTATAAGGGTCTATTGATTTTAAGTAAGGATACATTACTTTATGCCAGTATCTGACTTTTTCAGAAGAATAAAAACCTGTCAAATCCACTTCATTCCAGAACTCCCAGAAAACTATATTTGGAGAATAACTCCATCTTGCAACAATATAATCCATTCTCTGCTTAAAATATTCTATTGCTTTCTCATTTACAAAAAACTCATCAGGAGATTTCAAAAAACCACCATTTATTTCATTATAAGGATTATCCCACCATTCAGCATCTGGATTGATACTGAACTGACCGTGATTTATCAAAGTTAAGTCCATAAAAATTCCATATTTTTCAGCAATATCACAAATATAATCAAGTTTCCATGAATTTTCTAAACTATATCTACCAAGATTTTTGTAATGTGGTGCATAATTATAATTCCATTCAATTCCAACCCACCATACACCCATCCATACCCTTGCATAATTTTCTCCATTTTCAGCCATCTTTTTGAAATATTTATCATAAGCGAAAGTCCCAAGTCCTTTTCTATAAGTAAATTCATAATTATAAGGGCTTCTTTCATCATCAGGTGACCTTAAAGTATGACCTATTGGATAGAAAAATTTGCTATTTGAAAAAGAAAGGTAATACCTATCGTTTTTATCCCAGTTAACAACTCCATTTTTATTACTTTCATAAACTTCAAAATTTCCTTTATAGATTTCATTTTCTTCATTATCCTTTAAAACCTTTATCTTGTAAGTATAACTCCCTGTCTCACAAGGTGTAAATCTTATTTTCCACTCACTTTTTCCATATGGAATTAACTTCTCACCTTCATCATAAATTGTTCTCAAATAATCATGGTAGAAAAAAGCAAAAGTTTCATAAATTTTACCTGATGGTGAAGTAAAAACTCCTTTTATCTTTAAATCTGGTTTAAAAGGATTTTCAAAAATATAAGGAATTTCAAATGTAATTTCAAATTTATCATATCTTCCTATTTTTTTTGAATTCTCTCTAAAATTATAAAGAAAAATTTTATCTTCTTTATCTTTTTTAAAACCCTCAAAAGAATCAATGTATATTTCACTGTTGTATATATCAGCAAACCATATTATTATCCCTATTTCACTTATATTCTCCTTAACATAACTATCAAAACATTTTAAATGAGAAACAGGTTGCCAGAAAGATGTATTTTCTCTAAAATCAAGGATTACCTTTTTTTCCTCTCCCCTTTTTATCTTGAATTTTTCTGTTTCAAACCAGTTATATTCATCATCTTTAATATAAACAATAAATTCACCATCTACTCCATCTTCTTCGGGAATATAAATTTTAAAAGAAAGATAATCAAAATACTTAAAATTTAAATTACCCTGATAAAAAATTCTTACATTTCCTGAATTCTTAATTTCTGAACATAAAGAAAATTCTCCAGTATTTGAATATCTTTCCGATGAATAAATTTTAAAAGTTTCAGGATAAATTTTCCAGTTGTTTGTAGTTCCTTCAAAGTCAAAAATCATTTCACAGAAAACAGGAAAGACAAAAATAAAGAACAAAAAGAATATTTTTTTCATCTTCTGAATATCCTCTCCTTAAAGTTGTAAATTTTAATATTTTCCTCTATTATCTTTATATTTTCAGGTATAAAATTATCAATTTCAATTTCAAAATTTTCAATATCAAAACCTTTTCTTTTTCCTACAATCACTCTTTCCTGTACATTTTTCTTTTTTATCTCTATTTCAGGAAAATAAAAAACAATATTTTTATTTTCAGGATATTCAATTCTTATTTTAAAGTTTTTATTATCCACATTCCAGAAAAGAATATTTCCTTCTTCTCTAACTGGTTGCGGTTCAATTTTCAATGGTTTTTCATAACTTCTTATATTCCTCATACTTATTTCCCAGTTTAAATCTGAAAAAGTAAAATCAAAATTTAAAACAAATTTGTTTTCAACTGACTCATTTTTATACTTCAAATCAAAGTCCTTTGGTATAATTTCTTTAACAGGATAAATTATTTTATAAAGATTTTTCTTTTTCCAGTCATTTTTATCAATGGAAATTTCACCTTCCCATTTTAAAAAGAAGCCATTTTCATCCTTATCAATCAAAACATATGGTTCAGAAGAAAACTCTGTTCCATCTATCTTACACTTTAAATAAAAATTTGTTTTTCTTTCATTACTTGAATAAGGATAAAATTCTATTTCTTTTGTAATCTGATTCAAAAAAACAGTCCTCTCTTCTGGAATTAATCTTGTAGAGTTTGAATCTGTTTTTCTTAAAATAATATAAAGGTAGTTGTCAGATTTTTCTTTCATTTCAAAAAAATTATTTTTTAAATTTTCTATTTCTCTCTGTATACTTCTATTTTTTGTACTTGTTTCAATATCTTTTAAAACTTCAAAACCTTTTTTAATTTCACCCTTTTCAATATATATCTTCACAAGTAATAGTTTCGCATTTTCATTATCTCTATTTTTATTTAAAAAATTTTCAACTGTTTTCTCCGCCTCATCTAAATTGCCTTCTTTAAAATAACTTTCTGCAATTTGAAAATAATAATTTTCTTTTCCAAACAACTCTATAATCTTTCTGTAGTTTTCTCTTGCTTTCTCATACTCTTCTATCCTCATATACTGGTCTGCTATTTTTCTCATTATTTCCTCTCTATATCTATCTTCATCTATCCTTTCAAGAAATTTTTCATACATATTTATCTTTTCTAGATAATCATCATAAGTTGAAAGCCGTCTATCAAATCTCCTTTCTATTGTATTCATTACAAGGTCAACAACTGTCTTTTTATTTTTTTCGTCTTTTAACAGACCTTCAAATAAATCCCACAGATAACCTTCAAGAATTTTTCTATCATTCTCCTCAATAATTGTATTGAATAAACTATTTATAATCCCCTGATTTCTTGAAGAGTTTGGATATAATTTTATAAATTCCATATAAACCCTGCTTGATTTTAAATCATATGGGAAAATTTTATTTATTATATTTAAAGTTATATCTCCATTTGTCTTTCTCTTTTCTTCCTCATCCTTTAGAATTTCAAAACCATCTTTAATTTTTTCTGCTTCAAAGTCCAAAAAACTTTTAAATATTTTATATGAAAGTGAATCTTCAGGAATGGATTTTAAAATTAATAATCTTTCTTCTTTACTTGAAATTTCACTATAAAAAGAAACAGAAAGAAACAATATGTACCAGTTATTTTTTTCATTTTTAATCACTTCTAAAAACTGCTCTTTACTTTTCTCATATTCTCCGATATTATAATATGCCTCACCAAGTCGTTCCCTTATATAATAATCCTGTGGATTATAGTTTAAAGATTGAATATAATTTTCTATTGCTTTTTGATAATTTTTTCGCCAGAAAAAATCATTTCCTGTTTCATTATATGCTCTTGTAAGATTATATTTTATACTCTGTAAA
>DAORXQ010000023.1:0-14992 GCA_035371905.1 bacterium
TTATGATTGAAAATTTTTATTAAATTTTTTAGGATTGTTGTATGGTTTGTAAGCGTTCAAGTGAGGTTCACAATATTTTCTGAAATAAAATGTTAGATTTATGTAAAAATCCATTCCTCTTATAATAAAAAATGTGGTCAGCCCTTAAAGTATCAACAAATAGAATTACTTTTTCATTTTTTATTCTCTCACAAACTTAACTATACTATCAACAAGAACATCTCCTACATCTTCTCTGAATGGCATAACTCCAAAAATCCTTGGAACAAAAGTTGAAGCATATCCTTTAACCTGAAAATCATATCTTGAAGGAATGTAGGGAATGCTTCCATTTGCATAGGTTATTACAAAAACATTTTTTTCAGGAAATGCACTTTCAATCTTTCTCTGGAATTCAACAAAAAGTTCTGCGGGTATTGCAATTAAAAGTGCCTTGTTTATTTCAATTAGTTGAATTTCTATTTCTGTGTGATAAAGGCTCCCTTTTTTTTCATAGAGAGAAAGTTGAACCTTTGCCCCTTCTATCTGAAATTTTGCCATATTTCTTTTTCTTTCATCTTTTTCTTCTTCTAATATTTTTTCATTTTCTTCTATAACTTTTTTCAACTCACTTTTAGATATTGGAACATTTGGAAGGATAACTTTAAAACTTCTATTTCTGAAAAAATTTGTCTCTTCTGTTTCAATTTTATCAACTCCTTCAATAACTACCTCGGCAAAATATTTCCCAATTCTTTCAATTTCTTTAAAGCCGTCTTCAGGATTTTTGCTTACTGCTGGTTTACTGTTTATATCTCCACACGCACCCTGAAAGAAAATTGTTTCAAATTGTGTTTTCTCTCTGATTATATCAACTGCTTTTCCTGGCCAATCCCTGCTTATTAATGTATTATTTGGTCCCTGAACAACTGCATGAGCACCATAGTTTACAAGAAGAACAATCGGTTTTTCAGTTTCCTTTTCAACAAATTTCATAACTTTTATTTCATTATTAACCCCTACATCTTCTTTAACCCTGTTATAACTTATTTTTTCTCCATCTATTTTTATTTTTCCAATTCCAACTTTTATCTCTTTTAAATTCTCTTTACTTATTCTCACTGCCTCAACAATTAATTCAGGGAGTTTTGAAAGATAATCCTCATCTTCTTCTCCCCACCCAATATGCCCACCTGTCGCTGGACCTGAATGGGTATGAATACCTGCCAGTAAAATTTTATTTTTTTCTATACCAAATTTTTTGCTTATTTTTCTTCTTATTTTTTTTACAAGATTATTCTTAAAACAGATTAAGTCACAACCAGCAATAATTCCTTTCTCCTTTTCCTTTTCAAGATAAATTAATCTACAAAAAAGATTATCATGTACACCTGCTGATTTTCTTTTAAGAAAAGGACCATATCCAGCAAGTTCAACTCCAACAGGTGGAGTAATATCAACCTTTCCAGTACCGACTTTCATTTTATCCTCCTTTCCATACTGGAGTTAGCCAGCCAAGTTCACCATTTCAGGATTTTCAGTTAACAAAATATGGAGTGTCAGAACTTTAAATTTAAGTGTAAATCTTTCCCCAACTTTTAAAATTGAAGAAGATATAATATAAAAACCTTTTTTCTCCATTTTTAATTTATGTATTTTTTAATCTTTTTTGCTATCTCTTTTATATCTTTATATTTCCAGTTTTCACTAATTCCTATGATTAAAACTCTGCTTAAAATATCAAGTGTATTCGGACACATATCTTCTGAATATGAAGGTAATTTCCCTTTATAATAAGAACATGTAAATGGACATCCTTCTTCTGTTGGTGTTTTCTTTTCAATTATGTGTTCCCAGTATTTGTATATATGCCAGTCCCTTATATCTTTATCATATATTCCACCAGCAGGAACTTTTTCTTTCTTTAAATTTTCCATAAGTTTTTTTGCCTCTTCTGCCCTTTCGGTTAAAAATACAAGATTAGTAGCACATTCACCTTCAGGGTCATTTACTGGAGCATATTTAACTCTTTTCACTTCACCTATAGATTCAATAAGCATTTTCTTATTTTTTCTCATTTTTTTCAAATAACTATCAAGTTTCTTCAATTGAGCCAGACCAATAGCAGCATTAATCTGACCCATCCTGTAATTTTCTCCATAAAAAAGTTCTCCAGGTATCCTTTCTCTTGCATATCTATTCGGTCTCCAGCAGGCAGCAGTATCGTGCCATGATTGAGCCCTTATATAGATTTTCTCATCATCTGTTACAACCATTCCTCCCTCTCCTGTATTTATTATCTTATAAAAGTCAAATGAAAAACATCCTGCATCTCCAAAAGTTCCAAGATGTTTTCCTTTATAACTTCCACCATCTGCCTGTGCACAGTCCTCTATTACCTTTAAGTTGTATTTCTTTGCCATCTTCATAATTTTCTCCATATTTGAAGGAAGTCCCCTCATATGAACAGGCATAATCGCTTTTGTATACTTTGTTATTTTCTTTTCTATGTCATCAGGGTCTATTGTTAATGTTTCATCTATTTCAGCAATAACAGGAATTGCTTTTGCTACAAGTACTGCTGAACAGGTGGCAAAAAATGTATACCCCGGTATAATAACTTCATCACCAGGTCCAATTCCGCAGGCAATCAAAGAAGCAATTAAAGCACTCGTTCCGGAATTAACAGCCAGAGCATATTTACTCCCAAATTTTTCTGCAAACTCTTTTTCAAATTGTCCAACTTTGTCTTTTTTTCCTTCCGGTACATAATATCTGAAAAGATGTGCAGGTGAAAGTGCAGGGTTTTCATCAAGCAGTTTAAAAATTTCCTTTTTTATCTCTTTTTTCAAATCCCACAAATCAATTATTCCCTTTAATTCTTCATTTTCTATTTTCATAATTAACCTCCTTTTCTCTTCTTATTTTATCCTATTTTTTCAAATTTAAATAAATCCATACTTTTTAAAAAATAATCTATTTTTAAATTTAAATTTTTTGAAACCTCATCCCATCTTGAAAAATCCTCTTCAGATTCAATAACAGGGACAAAACCAAGTTTAAAATATGTTTTTATTGCACCAATTCTAAATGGGTCTGTCAGAAGATATATAATTTCATATTTTCTTTTTCTCAAAAATTGAATTACATAAAAGCATAAAAAATAACCAAGTCCTTTTCCTCTATGATTTTTATCAACACATACCCATCCAAGTTCTGCTATTTTTCTGTTATTATAAAATCCCTTATCAAGACCACAGGCAGTTCCAATTATTTTGTTACTATAGACACAGAAAAAAATACCTTCAGGAGAGAGAGTATTATCAAGTATTGTTTTTTGAAGTTTTTCCAGATTCCATTCACCGAGTTCATTATTGCTTAAAAGAGAAATATATTCCTCTTCATCTCCTCTTTCAAAATTTCTTATTTCATATCCATCTGGAATTTCTATTCTTTCAAAATTTTTTGATTTAGGCAAAACCATTCTTAACTGTTTCATTTTTTAATTTTTTCCTCAATATCCATCAAATATTTTCTTCTTTTTTCATCCACCTTTCTATAAATTTCATCATGAATTTTAATCTCACCGAGTATTGAAGTATAGGGTTGACCTGGGATATTTCTATCTTTTGGGTCTGGTGACCATCTATCATTTTCATATTTTTTCCTTTCCTCTTCTTTCCTGAAATCAGGAACTTCAAGAGGGATACTCCCGGAACAGGCAGAACGATATGCAAGAATTCCAGGCAAGGTCATATCCATAGCGGTATAAATATCTATGGGTGGTGGTTCATCCTTTATTATTGAATCAACAAAACTCCATACAACAAAAAAATCACTTCCACCATGTCCTGCTTTTTTTGCTTCTTCTTTATACTTTATAAATTCAGGAATATAACTTCTCTTCTCCTCTTTTATATCAAGGGTTTCAGTTAATTCTACTGTATGAAGATTTAAAACTCCTGTATCCTTCCATCTATTATTTTCCATTGCTCCTTTTGTTCCATGAACTCTATACCATATTGAATCATGAGGACCTGTTGACCATGCAATAACTCTGGTTAAAGCACAATTATCCATTATACATACAAATAAACCCCAGTCATCTCCAATTCTTCCAACTTCTCTTGAAAGTTTATTTGGAACAACAAAACCAACCACTTTCAAAGGTCTTGTTTTTGTTATCTTTATTATAGGTCCAAGAGAATGAGTGCAGTAATATGTTGAAGGAAGCCAGTTTCTCCAGTGTTCTTTTCCACCTGTTATGATATGCCATATACCTCTACAATCATGAACATATTCACATTCTCCATAAAGATACTCTCCAATAACTCCTTCTTTATACAATCTTTCCATTTCCTGAATATAAGGAAAAAAACAGTAATTTTCTCCAAACATATATACTTTTTTTGACCTCTCAACTGCACGACACAAATCAACCCCTTCTGCCAGAGTTTTACAAGCAATTACCTCTGATAAAACATGACGACCTGAATCTAATGCTTTTATTGCTGCTGGTGCATGTTCTGTACAATAATTACAAACAACGACTATATCAAGGTCATGCTCAAGAAATTTATCATAACCACTGTAACCGGTTATTCCTTCTTTATCCTTTAAGAAATTTCTGAGAAATAATTCATCATAATCACATATAGCAACAACTTCTGTATTCGGATTTATACTAAAAAGATTAGCAAAGGAAGAACCTCTTTTTATTCCAAAAATCCCGACTTTAAGTTTTTTCATCTTTCCCCCTTTTTCTTTCAATAAATTTTTTCTAAAACTTTTTCAGAGAATATTTTAATCTTAATTTCATCGCTTATAAAATCTTTCAAATTCCTCTTCCAAAAGTATAAATTTTCTCAGTATTTATAAAGGTCAAAAAATCTTCTTCTCATTTTCAAAAATAATTCCCTTGTCTTTACATCCTTATCAGGTTTTACCTTTCTGTATATTATAATTGCTGAAATCTGGCATAACAAATTTATTAAAAAAATTATGTTGTAAATATCAAAAGTTCTATTAAAAATAAGAATTCCCAAGTTTTTAAATTTTTCAAGAATATAACCTGCAAAAACAGGTGAAAATCCCTGAAAAATGCCAATCCATGCATAATATATTGATGTATAATAAATAACATTTACATTGGTAAGAATTCCTGCATATAAAAACCTTGAATCACCAACAGACCTACCGAGAAGAGTACCCCCTGAAAGAAAGTATAATAAAAATGCAAAATTAAAAATTGAAGGTATATCTCTTGGTAAAACTAACCAGAAAAAAGGAACAAGTATATACAGACATAAACTCAAAATTACAACAGGTCTTCCCCCAAATCTATCTCCAAGATAACCCCATATAAAACCCATCAATATAGAACCCAAAATTGACGCATTATCAAGAAAAATAATAGTTCTTGGTATAAAATTGAGTTTTTCTTTGAGAAATATAGGTACAAAACTCATAAGAGAACTTCCAAAAAGAGCAATCCCACAGGCAAAAAGAAAGTAAAGAAAATTTTTATCCTGCAATGGTATAAGTATTTTTTTTAAATTTATATCAGGTTTTTCTCTTTTTGGTTCTCCAAAAGGAACAAAACTCATAAAATAAACACTTAAAATTCCAAAAATAAAAGCAATCCCTATCAAAAAAAGATATTTCTCTATTCCTTCTCCTTTTCCTACTATATAACTTCCAAAAGAAACAGCCAGTATTCCTGTTAAATTAAATATAATATTAAAAATTGCTGTATATTTTCCTCTTAATTCATCAGGAATAAACTCTTTAGTCCATGCATAATAACCGGTTTCTCCAAATGCGCGAAGAAATGCAAATAACAAAATAACAAAAGTGACAAAATTTATACCGGTTTTAATCCCATATTTTTCAATAATGAGTGGAAGTAAAAGTAAAGAAACTATAACAAATTTCCTGATTCCAAAACATATAAGAAAAGTTCTTTTACTGCCAAAATAATCAACATAACTGCTTAAAAATGGAGCAATAATTCCGAAAAATGGCAGAAAAGAAAGTAAAATCCCTATTTTATATTTTGGAATACTGAGTTCTGATAGAAAAAGTAGAAAAATAGAACCAAAAACAGTCAAAAGGCAGAATATTGAATTAAAAGCACCTGCAGCCACACTCCATCTTAAACCTTTTATTATTTCCCTTTCTTTATTCATTTTCAAAATAAATAATAATACAACTGATTCAAATTAAGTCAAAAATTTATTAACAATATGCAGAGTGATAGGTTAGTGAAAATTGAAATGTGTAATTAGAAACTGACTTTTAACCAAATACCTTTTGTTTTTGAAAAAATTAGGGTGAGTGAGGGGATTTGAACCCCCGACTCCTGGAGCCACAGTCCAGTGCTCTATCCGCTGAGCTACACTCACCATTCTTTTATATTTTATCCTTTATATTGGAAAATGTAAACTAAAAAATAACTCTATTTTCAAAAAGAAAGAAGAATCTGCCATATAAAGATATAACCAAAAGTATCAATTTCTTCCCATACCTTTTTTATTAAATCTTCATCCCCTTTTATATTCTTTATTTCCTTTATTTTTTCTTCCCAAGGAATACATACTCCTGGTCTAATCTTCAATTCTTTCAGTTTACTTTCAGGCACATAAGTTTCTTTTTTCTCTTCATAATTTCTACTGTGCCCCTGTGAATAAACTCCATATTCTCTTGTGAAATCAGTCATAACTCTTATATTCTCTATTTTTGCGTCATTCTGAATTATTGCTGATGCATCCATAATGTATCCACCTTCAGAAGCAACATTATCAATTATTTTTTTACAGTAATCCCTCACCTCTTTTTCAGAACCAACTGCAAGTAAAGCATTTGGTATCCCTCCGCTAATACAGAATTTATTCCCGATTTTTTTGTGGACCTTGAAAATATCACCTCTATCAACATGGTAAATTATGCTTTTTTCAGGAAGTTCAGAAAAACTATCAAGATGTGCATCCCAGTTTCCTTCAGCATAAAAAAGTGTCTGGTATCCATTTCTCCAAAGTTCTTCTATTATTGGTTTTAAAGTTGGCCAGTAAATTGACTTAAACTGCTCCATATTTATGAAAGGAACACATCCCCTGTGCATCCAGAAAGCAACCGGTAGTTTTTTTTCAGGATCACCAGTCATAATTGCTATTTTTGCAAGATGTGGAGCAAGAACTTCACATGCTTTTAAAACTTTATCAGGTTGTGTGTGTAAATCCATAACAAGTCCTATATATCCCCTTAACTTATCTGCAATTATATCAAGAGGTGCTTTTAAAATACCGCTTATTGCAGAAGGCATAGAAATTTCTTCTTTCATTCTCTTAACCTGTGCTCCAAGGTCATTAAAGTACTGAAATATCGCCATAGCACCTTTAACAAGAGCAAGTTTTCCCCTGTAAGAATTATTTTCTCCAATATCTTTAGAAATTCTTGGAAGCCATACATTAAATAAAAATTCTGTCGGGTCATCTATCAATCTGTCATATTCATCTGGTTTCATATATGCATTTTCTTCAGGTGGTTCTATATACTGAAAACCGGTATCAGAAGGAATATCTATACCCGGTATTGCATAATATTTTAAACCGAGTGCCTGAGTCAAACCTGTCCAGACATACACCATATTAGGAACCATAGCATCCCAGTCAAAGTCCCTTCCACATTTTATAACTGCTTCAAATGCCTTTCTGTAATCATGTGTTACTTCCTGACATGTATATCCAGCATACTTTGCAGTAAATTCCGCAACAAAAGGTCTTATTGGTATTCTGTCTGGCATTTCATTTCTCATCGCTGTAATATACCTGTCAAATCTTTCATTATATTTTTTTTCACTCATTTTAACCCCCTATTTCTGATATATTTTCCATAAATTTTCATCAAATTCAACGGTTCTTCCTGGACAGTTTTTTCTTCTACATATTTTACAACTTCTGTAATCTTTTTCAGATGAAAATAAAAATCCTGAAATTGACTTATTTGGTACCATCAAAAACGACTCTGTTAATTTCACACCAATAAGATTTTCAACATCTCCAAAAAGAGAAAAAAGTTCTCTCTGTTGTTCAATTGGCCAGACATATTTTTCACTTGCTCCAGGGCTCATAACTATCAAATCTTTCAAGAAATACCTTTCTTTCAAATAATCAAATAAATACCTTCTTGCCATTCCTAAAAAATATTCTTTAATTGTATCCCACCAGTAATTTTTCAAAATGTCCTCTTTAAAATTTAATCGGTCAAGTTCTTTTCCACATGTTGCAATAAAAACAAATACCTTTTCAACATTTTCAAGATTTTTCCTTAAAATTTTACTTTCAAATTTAACTCCATTTATAATTACTGCTTCTTCCAGTTTTTCATCTATAAATCCTTCAATATAAACTGCCTTCGGTCTTCCTATTTCAAGTGCTTTCCCAATCAATTTCAGAAACTCATTTTCATCTTCACTCCCTTTTTCAATTTTTAATCTTTCTATCAAATATTCTTTATTTACTTCAATTTTAAAATCTTTAAGTATCTCCATTTCCTCTCCTTTCTAAAATTTTATTATCTGTTCAATACCCTCTCTTATAAATTTTATTCCCAATGCGGCAAGAAAAAGAGATAGAATTTTTATAAGTCCTTTTATGCCTGTTTTCCCTATTGCGTGTGAAATATTTTGAGAATAAAAAAGAATAAAGTAAGCAAAAACAGTATTTAAGAAAAGACAGATTAAAGTTATTCCTGTACCATAAAATTTTTTTGAAATTAAAATTGTTGTCAAAAAAGCAGGACCCGCAAGTAAAGGAATGGCAAGCGGAACTATTGCAAGTTCTTCTTCCTCAACTTTAAACTGACTTGCTCCTATAAATTCTGTTATTGAAAAAATCAAAAGGATTATACCACTTGCTATAAGAAAATCACTAAATGAAATTTTAAGAAATTTAAATAAAAACTCACCAAAATAAAGAAATAAAACACCAACAACAAAACAAATAGAAATTGAGATAAAAAGGATTCTGTTTTTCCTTTCTTTTGTAAAATTGTGCGTATAACTTACATAAAAAGGAATTGTTCCAACAGGGTCAAGTGTAATAAAAAGCGAAAGTAAAGAAGCAATAAATTTTTCCATCATTTTCTCCCTTTTGCAAGGTCTAACCTTGCGGTTATGCGCGCCTGGCCAGATTTGAACTGGCGACCCTTGGATTCGAAGTCCACCGCTCTATCCGAACTGAGCTACAGGCGCTATCAATAATTTTACTTTTATTTTGAATATATGGTCAATCTTTTTATGAGGGAAAAATTAAGAAGAAATTTTATCGCCAGTCAATTAAAATACCGGTGGGTCTTTTTTCACTTTCAAGCAATAATGAATAAATTTCCGGTATTTTATCTTTTTTTATTCTATGCGTTATCAACTTATCAACCTTTAATATTCCATCCCTTAAAAACTCCATTGAAAGAATTCTATTTTTAACCTGAGAAAATGGATAATAAGGGACTTTTTCTACAGGACATTTTGGCTGATGTGCTCCTATTATTTTAAGTTCTTTAAGTATAATATCATCGTTGACCTTAAAAGAAATGAGTTCGTTTGTATAAGACGTTAAAATTAATCTACCCCACATCCCAAGAATATTTTTTGCTATATTTATTGTTGATGCCTTTGTAACTGCTTCAATAACCACATTTAACATCTCACCGTTTGTTATTTTTGAAATCTCTTCCTCTAAATTAACTTTATCAGGATTAAAACAATAATCGGCTCCATATTCTTCTGCTATCTTCAATCTCTCATCATTTATATCTATTCCTATTACAGGTCTTGCACCGGATATTTTTGATAGTTGTAAACATAAAGACCCAACCATACCAAGACCTAAAATTCCCACACTTTCACAAAGTTTTATTTCTGCCCTTTCTACTATATGAAATGCGACACTTCCGAGTATTCCAACTGTAGCAATATCTGGAGGAACACCCTCGGGAACTTTTACAATCCATTGTGGAGAACACTTTACTTTAACATAGGAGGCGTGCGGTGCAAGAGCAAGTATCCTGTCTCCTTCATTTATTGCCACATTTTTCCCTTTTTCAACAACTATTCCAACAAATGAATATCCCAGCCATGCTTCTCTTTTTTCTTTTTGAGCCATTTTTATAGATGCGACTTCTGTTCCAACACTAATCTGGGTCCACTCTGCCTTTACTATTATTTCATCATCACAAACATCTTTGATTTCTTCTTCTCTCAATACAACCTTCTCACCATCAAATACAACCCTTTCACTTTTATAAACTATCTTTTTCCCCTTTTTGAATATATTTTAGAATAGAAAGAGGATTTTTTACAATTATTTTATTGTTTTCTTCTTTCTCTTCTTCATCTCTTCTTATAATAAAACATTTTTTTAAACCAACATTTAATGGTATATCTCCGTCTTCTTTTGTGTTATCCCCAATATTTACAATTTTATGCCCTTCTACTCCTATCTGGGCAACTGCTTTCTTCCATAAATCTATTTGATGTTTCTGTCCCCTTAAAATATTGGCTCCGAGAATCCTTTCGAAATATTTTGAACCAGTTATATCTCCAAGACCTGCTACTTTTAAATTAAGAAGACAGCCAACTATTGGGTTATTACTAACAATAAAAAGATTCTTCCCTTTTTTATGTAATTCTTTTATCAATTCAACAGTATCCCAATAAACTATTTTGTATTCATAATGCCATTGGTAAATTCTTTCCCATGTTTTTTCTATAGGTAAATTAAATTCAGCAATAAAGTCAGGATAATCCCACCATATAATTTTATCTGCATATTTTTCAATTGCTCTTTTTGCTTCGTCAGGTTGCCATCCTTCATCTACCATAACATCTCTTATAACCCCAAAAATAGCATTACCCCATACAAGTTTTTCTTCAGGATAAATTTTATCCGGATTATTATTTGTTATCGTCCCATCTATGTCTATAAAAAAATAATCCATTTTTATAAGGTATTTAATTATTTCTCTTTTAAAATTTTTTTTACCCATTCAACAGTAGGAAGTCCAAGGTCAACTATACAACTTGCAAGAAATATTATTCCCTCAATTTTCCCTTCATTTAACCATCTTAAACCAGTTTTACATTCTTTTATAAATAGTTCTAATGGCATCTCTTTACCGTTTCCATAATCCCACATATATATTCCAAGTAATTTTCTTTTATTAGGGACTATTTTACAGAATTTATTAAAACAATCTTCAAGTTCATTTATTCCTTCTGACTTCCATATCCAGTAAGTTATCAAATCAAATTTCTCTAAATATTCTTTTACAGGTAGATTTAGTTGATGTTGATAAATAACTGTCCATAGTTCCATCCCATTTTTATTAAATTTTTCCTTAATTTCTGTTATCTGTTGAGGTGTGAAAGGTGGACTTTCCTTTATAAAAAAATCATCCATTATTGCACCTACTATATTTTTATATTTTTTCTTCAACTTAATTATTCTCTCTATCTCTCCTTCTTCATAACTACATCCTGCTCCAACAACACTCCATATAACTTTTTTTAATTCCTTAAAACTTTCTGCATACCTTTCGTATTCACTTGGCTCTGGCTTTCCAAATTCTCTTACAAATATTATGTTTTCAATACCAAGATATCTACAAGCATCAATGGGTGAAATTCTTGACTCTTTCTGTAAACCCCATCTATTATTCTGCATCCCTTCTTTATGTGCCCACAAATAAATTTTTTCTTTCATAATCTTCACCTTATAATTTCATAAATATGTCTTTGATAAGGAGCAAATTTATCCATAATTATTCCATCTTTTATTTCAACTTCTCTGTCCTCAAAAATAACTTTTGCTTTTTTATAATTTCTCATTTCTTTCGGTAAACTAATTTTTCCATTCAGTCCATCCTTATTTATACTTACTGAAAAAACATAATATTTTTTCACTAATTTCCTTCCCATCACCAATATATCTGGATGATTACTTTCTATCCCTTCTATCTCTTCACTGAATATTACAGGAGTAAGAATCTCTATCTCTTTATTCAATTGTTTTAATTTCATCCAGTTTCTGTATCCAAAAATCTCTCCATAAAAATACATAAGACCAGTACATCCTGAAATAATTGCTCCATATGTCTGTGCTTCCTGTTCTTCTGCTGTTGGTTCTCTGAAATGGTTATACATATTATTACCTACAAGCCACATCCAGACCCACATATTCTTCTCTCTTGCAAGTTTATCCTTTAATTTTACAAGTTCAATCACATCTCTTATTGGTCTTCCCGTTCCTCCTGTAATATACAAATCAGTTGAAAGAATATCTCCAGGGAGACCTGCATACTGTATACTTGGACCAATTGGAGTATAATTAACAAATACGGGATGCTTGGGATCTTTCTCTTTAGTTCTTTTAACAATTTCTATTATCTCTTCTGGTTTTACATCTTGTTGAATTTCTGGTTCATCTGCAACACACCATGCAATTATACATGGCTGGTCCTTATATTTTTCTATAAACTCTTCAAAATTATTCTCAATCCCTTCTTTCGGTCTAAATCCTGGCCAGACAACTAATTTCAAATCATACTTATTTGCAATTTCAAACAATTTCGCCCATCCTTTCTCTGAAGTTTCAAAAGGAAATATCTTGCTGACAACCACTATGCTTTTAAATCCTTCATCTTTCCAGAATTTAATCTTTTTTTCTATCTCATTTTCCCAGCCATCTTTATAAAACCAACCATATCCAAAAAAGAATTGTTCAAGTGGTGCAAATACAAAGAATGGCTTTCCATCAACAATAAATGGCCCCTTTTTATGCAGTTTTTTTTCTTTTTTCAAAACCATGAATTTCTCAAATACCTCTTTTTCAGGGAAAACAAGAAGATTGTAATTCTCAACATCGTGAAAATTTAAATATTTTGTAGGTGAAGTGCAGGAGTATTCGCTTATTTTATGATTTTCTCTTCCAAGATTAAACCCCCATGATTGACTTGTTAGATTTGTGATAGTCAATGAAGAAAAAGGTATAAAAACCTCAACTATCCATTGGTCTTTCTTTATTGATGTTGCTCTTTCTATCTTTCCTTTAAATGGTTGATTATTTTCTTTATCAACTACTTTTATTTTACCGAGAGAATTTATTGCAATGTGGTAATATGTCCTTCTATCATTATTTGTATCAAGAAATATCTCAACACAATCATCACTCCATACAGGACCGCCATCTTCTTTTATATCTGCTTTTATTTTTTCAATCTGACTATCATAACATTTAAAAGCAATGTATAACCCATTATCATCATAACATAAGTATGATTCTGTCTTTTCCTTTGGTTTTACCCTTTCTCCACTTTCTCTTGATATTAAAAACTCTTCTATTTTCAAACCTTTCTGCCATGCTTCATCATTCAATTCTCCATCAATTACAGGTGCTTTTTCTACTTTTTTTATAATATACTCCTCTATCTTTACTTCTTTCTTTTTTCCTTTTTCTTCTATATCAAATGGAGACAAAGAATATTCTGTTGGTTCTATGCCCTTTTCAAGTTTAGCTGCATCAACCCACAAAATACCTTCTTTTTTAAGTTCTATTTTAACCCTTAACATTCCTGTCTGATTTGTTTCTGCTTTACATATATACCTTTTCCATTCTTTGTCAACTTTTACTGTTGCTTTATGAAACTTTCCTATGTTCCACTCCCATATTGCAAGGTCAACAGGAAATTCTTCTTTATCAGACTTCATATAAACTGAAAAAACATAAGGAGTATTTTTTTCAGCATTAAAATAAAATGAATATACACCTCCTTTCTCCATTCTCAATGATTGCTTACCATGAAATTTTTCTTCTGCATCAATATGCCACAATTTCAGAAAATTCTCCATCCCTCCATATGTTAGAATTAATGACCCTATTGGAGTCCAGTATATCGGTAAATTGTCCTGCAATATTTCAAAAGAAGAGTTCTTTATTATATTTAAACCCCCTGGCTGCTTTTTTGAACTTATTTTATAAACTTTTATATCATCATATGCCATTTTATATCTCCATGCATGAAATCCAACTTCTCTTCCTTTCATAGCAGGGTCGATTATTTCACAAACTTTCTCTCCATCAACATACCACTCAAATATTCCACCTGTTTTTCTTATTATCTTAAACTGATACCACTTATCCAAAATTATATTTCCTTCTTTTTGTCCGCCTGAATATCTTTCATCTCCTGGTCTTTTATAGGGCCACCAGAAACCTTCTTTTCTCAACACAAAATTTATTCCTGAAACTGCCAGTCCTCCAAAACCACCAGAAAGTTCAGGATTTGGTTCTATCATTTTAACTTTTGCTTCAACTATTATATCCTCAGGTAATTCATCTTTTATTGTTGCTGCTCCTCCATATTTTGTTGTCTGTAAAACTCCATCTTTTATTTCCCATGAATGTTGTGAATCAAGTTTCCACTTATCTGATATTTTTTCTCCTGAAAAATCATCTGAAAATATTACCTCCATTTCCTGACATTTAACCTTAAAACTTAAAACAAACAAAAAAATTAAACTTAAAATAAAATACTTTTTAATCATCTTTTACCTCCATACTTAATTTTTCAAAACTCCTCCATAATTTAACTGTTATTTCAAACAAATCTTCTTCCCTTTCTATGCCCTTAATTCCTTCAAATACAACAGGATATCTGTAATCAATTTTATCAAGTATTTTATTTATCTTTATCCAGTTAATTATCCCAAGCCCTGGGACCAAATGTAAATCATATTTTGAAATGTTTTCGTCATCAATATTTATTTTATCCTTATTGCCTAAATTATCATGAAAATGTGTTGTAAAAAGTTTAGTACCTATACTCTCAAGTTCTTCATAAACTGATTCTGTAGAAATATTGCTGTGCCCTGAATCAAAACATATTCCAAGATTTTCTCTCTCAACCTTTTCTATTATTTCCAAAATATATTTAACTCTGTTTACATAGGGATATGGTA
>DAORXQ010000023.1:15092-23197 GCA_035371905.1 bacterium
ACCTTTTCTATTATTTCCAAAATATATTTAACTCTGTTTACATAGGGATATGGTAAATTTTCAAGGGCAATTGATATATTATATTTATATGCATAATCACATACATCTTTTAAAACTTCTACGCTAATTTTATCAAATTTATCTTTACCAATATATTCAATTATTTTCCATGGTTTTGGCTCATCTTTAATTGAACGAGCATGTAAAACATAAAAAGACAAATCCCAATTTTTCAATTCATCAATTAAATTTTTTAAATAATTTGCAGATTCCTTAATATCCAAAGAAGGTAAAAGAACTGAACAACTATGATGGGCATGAAATTTTAATCCATATTTTTCACCTATTTCCTTTGTTTCAAAAATCCTTTTTATTCTATCCTCCTTTGAAAAATTAAGGTAATCTATAGAATCTTGTGTGCATATATAACCAAAACCTGCTTCAGAAATATTCTTAATAAACCTTTCAAAATCTTTACACATATGGTCAATGTAAATTCCAAGTTCTCTCTGCATAATTTTCCTTTCTTTTCAAATTTATCTCATATAATAAGGTGGATTACAACCATCCCAGTTTGCTCCCCATAATAATCTCAACCATTCGGGAGTAGTTGAAGGTGTTCCCCAGACCATCCCCCTGTTTTCAACATAAATACTTCCTGCTCCTTTTTCCACTCAACGTGCCCATCAAAAAATAAAACATTACATCCTCCATTGTGTCTAAATCCAGGCGCATATGTCTCTGACCCAGAACCAGAATATACATAAGCAGGTCCAATTCCTTGAACAAACATATCATAATAGCCGTCTCCATTTGAATCAGCAACTGCAATTACTCCTGATGGTCTTCTTATTCTTGCATATTTTGGTGGTGTCCTAACTGTCTGATTAACAACTGAATTAGTAGAATACATAACATTTACATTACATCCATAGGAAATCCATGTGGATGAAAATGCATGTTTTCTGTTGCTCGGGCATCTCCAAACAGGATGAGGGTAGTTGTGTCCTTCTTTCTTGTTTATAGAGATATAATAATTCAACTTTTGGAACCAGAACCTTGGTGCATAACCTGTTTCAAAACTATCTCCTGAAGGAACATACTCATAATCTTCAACATACATTAATAAAGCAAGTCCTATCTGTTTTAAATTGTTCATACAGGTTGCTTGTCTTGCTCTTTCCCTTGCTTTTGATAGTGCCGGTAATAACATTGCTGCAAGGATAGCTATAATCGCAACTACTACAAGCAACTCAATAAGTGTAAAGCCTTTTCTTTTTCTTATTTTTTTCATTTTATTTACCTCCTTTCTTCTAATTTTTTTCTTTTCAATTTTTATAACTTTCCCTCATCTCACATCACCTCCTTCCGAACCCGGTTCGGTAATTGGATATATTAAGTGGTTTCTTTCATCGGCAAACCCGGTTCGGTAATTGGATATATTAAGTGGTTTCTTTCATCGGCAAGTATTAAGGCAAATTCAATCTTCTCTTTACATTTAAAAATTTCTATTAAAATTTCATTTTTCCCTTCTTTTATCTCTACATATACAAATGGTGAACTTGGTCTGTGAGGTGCTGGTATAAATTCTTTATTGTGATTGTGATGTGAAAGGATAAGTTTTTTATTTAACCATAATTTTACTCCATCTGTTGTTGCTGGATATATTTTAATTTTCTGCTTTTTATCAAATTTAATATCTGTCTTTAAAAATAATAAACCTTTCTTATCACCAAAAAATTTATCCAGAGGTAAATAAATTGTATCAGAAACAAACTCTTTAAATCCGTAATACCTGTCTTCAATAATCTTTTTTTCAATATCTTCTGCTTCTTTTAACTCAAATACATCTGATACCCCAAATTTTATTTTCAAAGGTGGTTCAAATTCAGGTATTTCAGGAAGTTTAAATGGTTTTTCTATTCCTGGTAAATCTTTTTCCTTTTCTGCAATTTCTATAACTTTTAAAATTTCTTCAGTAAATTCTTCAATATCTTTTGGAATATAAATATTTTTTATTCCCCAGCCAGGTACAATTCTCTTATCTATTTCTGTTTTTATCTGTTTTTCTATCTCTTCTTTTCCAAGTATTATTCCAATTATTGCTCCAGATGTTGCTCCTGTACAATCAGTATCATATCCACATTTTACTGACTCAATTATTGTTTTTAAAAAATCGCCATTTCCATATAAAAGTCCTGATATTATAAATCCTATATTCTGAACACAATGGGTAAAATTATAATGACCAAAATTCTTTATTACTTCATCCCTTGTCTCTTTTAATTCTTTCCCTTCTTTATATAATCTCAAAACCATTTCACTTACTTTTCTCACCTTTGAATCTTCTGGTAAAAACCTACAGCTTTCCAATATTAACTTTTCTATATCATTTTCAACAAAGGCAAGTGATTCAATTACTGATAAAAATATCTCTCCATAAGCACCATCATACCAGTGGTCAACTGAGGCATCAAGATAACTATAATATCCAGCAATTTCTGGTCTTGCTGGAAATATGCATGCCCATATTTCACTTCTTATTGGAGCTCCCATACATTCACAGAACCAGTTATTATAAATTCCACTTAATGGTGGTCTTAAACCAACTTTTAAATTTGCTTTTGCTACTCCATATTCATCAAAAGGATAATCAATATTTTCCCATCCCTTCACTAAATCTTCTGAACTTATTTTTATCCCTTTTTTTCTCAATATATCAAACCAGACAATTTGTAAATCAAGGTCATCATTTGCAAGTATTTTTTCAGGAAGTTTATATGGTATTTCTAAAAATTCTTTCTTTCCTTCAAAAGGTCCACCTATACTTCCTCCTATACTTTTTCCTAAGAAACACCCATAAATTTTGTTATAAATTTCTTTTTTCATCTTTATTTCCTTTTAAAAATAAATAAGGTATAATAAACAAAAAAGGAGTTATTATGAGAAAAAATGAAGAATTAATTGTTTTACCTAAAAATGTTCTCTTGACTGCAGAAACCCTTGAAGATATTGAAGATTGGCTTCTTTCCAGAAATAAAAAATTTATTGAAGAATTGAGAAGAATAAGATTAGAAGAGGATTTAAAAGGTAAAGGTGAAGAACTTGAAAAAATTTGTAAGAAATGGAATATAAAGTTATAATTTTGCCCACCGCTATTTCTGATATTGAAAAACTTTCTAAATCTATAAAAACAGGTATTTTGAAAAAGATTAAATATCTTGCAGAAAATGCAGATGAAATTATTCATCACCACCTTAAAAATATGCCTGATGACCTTAAAGGACTTTGTAGAATTAAATATGGTCATTACAGAATTCTTTACTGGATTTATAGGAATGAGAAAATTATTAAAATTTATAAGGTCTCTCATAGGTCCATAATTTATAAAAAACTTATTTAATTTTTTCATGCACTCTCCCTAACAATTATCTCCGGTTCTATAAGTATTTCCTCTTCTTTTTTTATTTTTCCTTCTATCCATCCTATTAACCTTTCACACGCTATTTCTGATATTTTCTCTATTGGCTGATGAACTGTTGTTAAAGATGGTTTAATCAAATAAGAAATAAATATATCATCAAAACCACAAATACCAATATCATCAGGAACTTTTAAACCACTTTCTTCTACTGCCTTTATTGCACCTATTGCCATTAAATCATTTCCACATAAAATTGCATCAACTTTACTTATCAATTCCTTTGCAAATTTCCTTCCATTTTCCATTTTATATTCACCTTCACATATTATTAGTTCCTTATTTATCCCTATCCCTTTTTCCTTTAATGCTTTAATATATCCACTTAATCTTTCTTCAGTTGCTCTTAAATTTCTGTCTCCGCTTATAAACCCAATTTTCTTTCTTCCTGTTTTAATAAGGTAATTCGTTATCTTATATGTTCCAATTTCATTATTTACACTTATAACATCTACTTTAAGTCCATAATTTTTCTTTCCTGTAAATACAATTTTTATTCCACTTTTTAACATCCTATCAAAAATTGGTATTAAAGAACTATCATCCTCTCCTTCACAAGTCCCAATAATAACTCCTGCAACTCTTTCTCTTTCAAATAGTTCTAAAATATCCTTTTCCTCATCCACATTTCCATAAGAATTTCCTAAAATTAAATGGTAATCTTTTTCTTTTAAATAATCATGAATGACTTTAACAGCAAGAGAATATATTGGATTGAGAATATCAGGAATAATAAGTCCAATTTTTCTTGTATTTATTTTTTTTAGATATACTGCTCTATTGTCTGGAACAAAATTCTCTTTTTCTATTATCTTTAAAATTTTTTCTTTTGTAGAACTTTTTACAGGACCATTATTTAAAACCCTTGATACAGTCGCTGGTGATACACCTGCCTTTTTTGCTATTTCATATATTGTTACCATTTTTGTAATTGGTTTCATTTTTATTTCTTTTTATTATTATACCAATAAAAAATTTTTTGTCAAATTTTTTGAAATTGATTACAAATTTTTCCGAACCGGGTTCGGAATTAAAAGGAGGAGCAACCACTTACTATTTGGCAGATGTGAAATTCAGGAATAATACCTGTTTTCTCTTTATAATTTTTCCCAACTTCTTTAATATATTTATCAACAGAGTCCTTATGTATAATAGAAATCAAACAACCTCCAAATCCACCACCTGTAATCCTTGTACCAATAACTCCTTCTATTTTCAATGACTCATCCCTCATAATTTCAACCTCTTTACAACTCACTTCATAAAGGTCTCTCAATGATATATGTGATTCATTCAGCAATTTTCCGAGTTCTTCAATATTCCCATCTATTAAACACTTGCTTGCCTTTTCTGTTCTCTCATTTTCTTTTATTACATGCAAGACCCTTTTTCTCACAACTTCTGGAAGTTTATCCTTATACTTTTCAAATTCATCAATTTTAATATCTGAAATTGTTTCTATATCAATGTATTTTTTTAATATTTTTAAACCTTCTTCACACTCTGCCCTTCTTTTATTGTATTCTCCAGATGCAATTGAATGAGATACATTTGTTGAAGAAATCAAAAAATAGTAATCTCCAATGTTAACAGGAATATATTGATAATTGTGATTTTTACAGTTTAAAAGTATTGCATTATTTTTTTTAGCCATTGTTATTATAAACTGGTCCATTATTCCACATCTTGCTCCTACAAACTCATTTTCCGCCTTCTGACACATAAAAGGTATTTTTTCTTTTTCAATATTTAAATTAAATAAATTATTCAAGGCGGTTAAAGTTATAACCTCAATTGCTCCTGAAGAAGAAAGTCCCCCTCCTATTGGAATATTACTTTCAAAAACAAGGTCCACTCCATCAATCTTATATCCATATTCACTTAAAATTTTAAAAACTCCAAGAGGATAATCAGCCCATGTATTTGTCTTATTTATATTTCCTATCTCAACTGAAACAGCATTTTTAAACTGAAGTGAGAAAAAATTTATAACTTTTTTATTATTCTTCCTTATTGCAAGATATATATACCTGTCAACAGCAAAAGGCATAACAAATCCACCATTATAATCAGTATGCTCTCCAATTATATTTACCCTTCCAGGAGCAATAAAAAATAATGGTTCTTCACCAATTCCAAAAATTTCTCTCATCTTCTTACTTAAAATATAAAAATTTGCACTGTGAAACTGATTTATATCTCCTATATCAAACCAGTTATCCTCAAAAACATATCCATAAACATCAACTTTTTTATGCAGATATTGAATGAATAAACCTGCCTGGTCAGGATTATTTCCGCTATTTAAGTATTCATCAAGATATTTTTTTAAAGTCCTTTTTGGAAAATAATAAACACATATTGCAGCATCTTTTGTTTTTGGGTTCTGTGGTTTTTCCTCAAAGTATGTTATTCTGTTTTTTTCATCAAGAACAACCTGACTGTATTTTTTTATAAGGTTTATATCCTCTACCCTTTTAATTCCAACAGTTATACCATTTTTCCTTCCATAATTCACAAAATCTAATAAATCAAACTCAAAAAGATTATCCCCTGCAATTATTAAAAATTCATCATCTTCCAATCTATCAACTGCAAACTCTATATCTCCTATTGCTCCCAATCTTTCTTTATCTGAATTTGAACCATCATTTAAAACAACTATATTTTTCTTGTCTTCAGCCCATAAATTAAAATCACTGTAAAACTTATCATTTGAGATAATTACAATTTTATCTATTTCAGGAATTTTATTAAGTTTTTCTATGATATGCTCAACCATAACCTTTCCACCTATTTGTAGAAGATTTTTTGATTTAACAAGTGTTAATGGATACATCCTTGTTGCATAACCAGCACATAAAATAATTACCTTCATTTTTCAACTCCTTTTTTTATAATTTTTTCCCTGATAAACATTTTTCTCTTCCATTTTTTCTTCCAATAATTTTAACATTTTCTGTTTTTCAAGCAACCATAAAGGAGCAACAAGATATTCTCTATCACAATCAGCGGTCAATCTCTGAATTACAGTTTCAGGATAAAGATAAGAAAGAAAATCAATTAACAAATCAATATATTCTTCCATATCCATAACCTTAAATTTCCCTTCCTTATACCATTTTTCAAGTTCTGTATTTTTTAAAATATGAATTGGATGTATTTTTATTCCATCAAGTTCTAATATTCCACACTCTTTACCAGTTTCAATAATTTCCTCTTTTGTTTCATAAGGCAGTCCAATTATTACATGAGCACATATCTTCACATTTCTTTTTCTTGTCATCCTGTAAACTTTTAAAAAATCTGAATAAGTATGGTTCCTGTTTATAATCTTTAATGTTTTATCATGAATACTCTGAAGTCCATATTCAATCCAGACCTCATAATTACTGCTGTAACTCTCAATCAAATCAAGTTTTTCCTCATCTATACAGTCAGGTCTTGTCCCTATTGAAATTCCAACAACTTCAGGAAATTTTTTAACAACATCATATTTTTCTTTTAAAATTTCTAAAGGTGCATAAGTATTTGAATATGGCTGGAAATAAACTATAAATTTTTCTGCCTTAAACCTTCTTTTACCATATTCAATTCCTTTTTTTATCTGTTCTTCAAGTGGCAAAATTTCTCTTAAAGATGGACTGAAAGCATAATTATTACAGTAAATACATCCTTTATCACTTAATCTTCCATCAATATTCGGACAGGAAAAACCAGCATAAACACTTATTTTATGTACCCTGCAACCAAACCTTTTCCTCAAATAATCTGAAAATTTCTTATAAAGTTCCATTTATTTATTTTACACCTTCTAATCAAAAACCTTAAAATCCTAAAATCTTCTTGACAAAATTAGAAATTTAATCTAAATTAAAAAAAATAGGAAATTTTGTATGAATGAAAGGGAAAGTTTAATATTAGGTAGTTTACTCCACGATATAGGAAAATTTTCCCACCGTGCCGAAGAAAAGTTAAGGTTAGAATATGATAAAAATTTAAGAACATTTTATTGTCCGACTGATTATGGCTACTCTCATCTTTTATATTCAGGTCAATTTGTAAAAGATATATTCAAAGATAAAGAATCACCTATAGAAAATCTTGTACTTTCACACCATAAACCAGATAGTTTTAAAGGAGATAAAAAACTTCCAAAAATAATACAACTTGCTGATTATCTATCAAGTGGAGAAAGAAGAGAAAGGGACGAAAGCGAAAAAGGGGTAGTCAAAAAAGAACCAATAATTTCAATATTTTCACAACTTCTTATTAAAGATGAAAAAAACGGTGAAATTTATAAACCAGAAGAATTATACAATAGACCTGTTAAAATTGATAATAATCTTGAAAAATTGGTGCCTGTTGAAAAAAAAGACGCAATCACAGATAACTATAATTTTAAAAAGTTATGGGAAGAATTTAAAGATGAATGTCAGTATTTAAACTATCCATCAAATTTTGAAAAAATATTCACTCAGATTTTCTCTCTTCTTGAAAAATATACTCTTTTTATACCATCCTCTGCATATACTGATAAACCCGAAATTTCTCTGTTCCATCACTTAAAACTGACATGTGCTATTGCTACCTGTTTATATGACCTTAATATTGCAAAAGAAAC
>DAORXQ010000024.1 GCA_035371905.1 bacterium
TCATAAATACTATCATCCCTGCTTATAATAAACTTTTCCATCTTTCCTCCTTTTTATCTTTCTGCAATCTATCGTAACTTAAATGATATGTCAAATTTAAAAATATATTTTTTGAAAAGATTAAAAATTTAGGATAAAATAGAAATGGTAAAAAGGGGGCAAAGATGGTGAATGCGTCTGAATTGAAAGGAGGAATGATAATAAAAAGAGAGGGGAAATTGTATAAGGTTATTGAAGCAGAGACAAAAGCCAGAACAGCCCAGTTTTCAAGTTATACACATCTTAAACTTCAGGATTTGAAAACAGGACATGTTCACGATTTAAGATTATCACCTGATGAAAAAATAGAGAATGTTGATATTGAGGAGATTGAAATGGAATACAGTTATGCAGATGGAGATAATTTTTACTTTATACATCCTGAAACATTTGAGATTATTGAACTTCCTGGATATACAATTGGTGATTTTAAAAGATATATGAAAGAGGGGGTTAAACTGAAAATTCAGGTTTATGAGGGTAATCCTGTAAGTGTTGTAATTCCTGAATTTGTTGATTTAAAAGTGGTAACAACAGGGGAAGGGATAAAAGGAGGAACAGACAGTACATGGAAAAGTGCAACTCTTGAAAATGGTATGGAAATACTAGTTCCTCAATTTCTAAAGGAAGGAGATATTGTAACGGTTTCAACAAAGACAAATCAATATCTTGAAAGAGTCCATAAATAAATTTTTCGCTTTTTTCATTGATTTTTATAAAATAAATGTATCCTTTCAATTTTTTAAAATTGTTGTATAATTTTTAAAAGTTACCAAAAAAGGAGGACAAAATGGCTGAATGTTTAAATTTAGAAAGAAATTTAAAGAATTGTTCCTGTTCTTATAAAAGTTGTTCAAAAAGAGGTGTATGCTGTGAATGTTTAAGTTCTCACTGGTCAAGAAAGGAACTGCCTGGATGCCTTTTTCCACCGGAAGCAGAGAAAACATATAACAGGTCAATTGAGTATTTTATAAAAGTTTGGAGCGAAAAACTTAATCTAAAGTAAAGTCAAAAAAATTTCTGAAACAGGAGGTATAAAAAAATGGTAAATGTGTATTTTTTACCTTTTGAAAAAATAGATAAACTTGATGATTTTTTGAATCGTTTTGATTTTTTAAAAAATTTCAGTGAAAAGGATAAAATTGGTCTTAAAATTCATTTTGGAAATTCACATCATAATAATAATGTTTCTCCTGATTTTGTTTTGCCAATTGTTAATAAATTGAAGGAGAAAAATATTGTAGGTATTCTTACAGATACAAATGTTTTATACAGAGGTGAGAGGGATGATACTTTTTCCCATCTTGAAGTTGTTTATAAGAAGGGTTATGACAAACTCGGTATTCCTATTTTAATTGCAGGTGGTTTTGATGCTGATTATGAATTTGATATTGATATAAACGGTAAACATTTTAAAAAACTCTATTATGCAAAGGAATATGAAAAATTTGATGGTATGATTGCAATAACACATTTTAAAGGACATGGACTTTCAGGAATAGGCGGGACACTGAAAAATATTGGAATGGGTTGTGCTTCAAGAAAAGGTAAATTTGCAATGCATTCAAATATATCTCCTGTTGTTAATAACTCTATTTGTAAAGGATGTGGGAAATGCGTTGAGAATTGTTTATTCAATGCCATAACTCTGAAGAATGAAAAAGCATTTATTGATAGAGAAAAATGTAAGGGATGTGCTTTCTGTATTCATGTGTGTCCCTTTGGTGCGATAAATATTCCATGGTCAAGTGTAACAACGGAGGAATTTCAGGAAAGAATTGTTGAGTATGCCTATGGAATAATAAAATTTTATAAGGATAAATTTCTGGCGATAAATTTTTTAACAAATATTGCTGGAGATTGTGATTGCTGTTCAAATCCAGGAGAAATATTATCAAAAGATATAGGTGTATGTGTTTCTGATGATCCGGTTGCAGTTGATAAATGTTCTTCTGATTTAATAAGAGAAATAAATAAAAAGGATGTATTTTTAGAAATAAAGCCGAAAGTAGATTATACTACACAATTTAGATATGCAGAAAAAATTGGACTCGGTACAACAAAATATAAAGTGATTGTATTTTAAAATTTCCTTTCATTAATAATGAAAAAATATGACATTATCGTAATTGGTGGAGGACATGCTGGTATTGAAAGTGTTATGGTCTGTAAAAAGATGGGGATGGAGGTTTTACTTATCACATTTGAAAAAGAAAAGATTGGCTACATGTCCTGTAATCCTGCTATTGGTGGAGTTGGCAAAGGTCAGATAGTTAAAGAAATTGATGCTCTTGGTGGTCAAATGGCAAAAGCAACTGATAAAACAGGTATACAATTCAGAACATTAAATACTTCAAAAGGTCCTGCGGTATGGTCAAGTAGAGCACAGGTTGATAGAAGAAAATATAATGAATATATGAAAAAATTAATTGAAGAAAATGTTGAAATACTTGAAGGAGAGGTTACAGACATAATCGTGAAAAATAAATCTGTTTTAGGAGTTGAAATAAATGGCGAGGAGTTTATATCTTCAAAATGTGTAATCCTTACACCTGGTACTTTTTTAAATGGTGTTATTCATATAGGTTTTGAAAGTTTTTCAGCAGGAAGAATTGAAGATAAAAAAGTAAGTAAGAAATTATCTGATAAACTTAAAGAACTTGGATTTGAAATTATGAGATTTAAAACAGGAACATGTGCTCGTCTTGATGGTAGTACAATTGATTTTTCTTCTCTAACTCCACAATATGGAGATGAAAAAATCAGACCATTTTCTTTTTCAACCGATAAAATTGAAATTGAACAACTTCCCTGTTACATTACCTATACAAATGAGAAAACACATCAGATTATAAAAAAGAACCTTGATAGAAGTCCTTTATTTACAGGGATAATCAAAGGTACAGGAGTAAGGTATTGTCCTTCAATTGAAGATAAAGTTGTAAAATTTCCTCATCATCAGAGACATCATATATTTTTAGAGCCCGAAGGGAAAGATGTAAATATTTATTATCCAAACGGAATTTCTACAAGTTTACCTGTTGATGTTCAGGATGAGTTTATTCATACTATAAAAGGGCTTGAGAATGTTAAAATTTTAAGATATGGTTATGGCATTGAACATGATGTTGTAAATCCTCTGAATATATATCCGACACTTGAGACAAAACTGGTTGAGAATTTATTTTTAGCGGGTCAGATAAATGGAACAACAGGTTATGAAGAGGCGGCTGGTCAGGGATTGATAGCGGGTATAAATGCTTCTTTAAAAGTTAAAAATGAGCGACCTTTAATTCTTGATAGAACAACAAGTTATATAGGTGTTTTAATAGATGATTTGACAACAAAAGGGACAAATGAACCATACAGGATGTTTACTTCAAGGGTTGAATATAGATTGATGATAAGGGAGGATAATGCAGATATAAGATTGAGGGAGATAGGATATAAAATTGGACTTGTAAGTAAAGAGGAATGGGAAAGGACAAGAAAAAAAATTGAAGATATTAAAAAAATTAAAGAAATATTGAAAAGTAGAAAAATTAATGTTGATGGTAAAAATATATCCCTTTTTGAATATGTAAGAAGGCATGAGGTTAAACTTATAGATTTTGTAAGCGATTTCAAGGAGGATACTCTTTTTACTGCAGAGGTTGAAATAAAATATGCTCCTTATATTGAAAGGAATTTAAGAGAAATAGAGGAGTTCAAAAATCTTGAAAGAATAAAAATCCCGTCTGATATTGACTATAATAAAATTCCAGGTCTTTCTCTTGAAATAAAAGAAAAATTGTCAAAATTAAAACCATTAAATCTCGGTCAGGCAAGCAGAATTTCAGGAATAACTCCTTCTGCAATTTCAATTCTTATGGTTTACCTAAAAAAATTTTCTTGAATTTAAATTTGTGATATTTTAATATTTGACAAAAAGGAGGTTTATGGTGAGAAAAGTTAAAGTTGGAATAATTGGAGCAGGTGGAAGAGCAAATTTTCAGGCAAAATCAATTATTGGAAGTCAGATAGGAGAAGTTAAGATTGTTTATTCTCCTTTTCTTGAAGAAGCAAAAAGTTTTTCAGAAAAATACGGGATAGAATATACAGATTCACTTGATGATGTGTTAAATAATCCAGACATTGATGCAATAACAGTTTCTACTCCAAATGCGACTCACTATGAAATTGCTAAAAAGGGGCTTGAAAGTAACAAAAATGTTCTTGTAGAATATCCACCAACTCTAAAACTTGAACAACTTGAGGAACTTATAAATTTAGCAAAAGAAAAAAATCTTGTTTACTGGGTAAGTTTAACCCAACTTCTTGAAAATCCTCATTATACAATAAAGAAAAATTTAAATTTAATAGAAAAGCCCCTATCTTACAATTTTTCCTATATTTCTTCCTTTTTAGGTGGCTGGTATTCTCAAATTTCTCTGTCAGGTCCTGTATATCTCTGGCAACATTTTCATTTTGTAAGTCAATTACTTGATATATGGAAAGATGTGGAAGAAGTGAGTGTTTTTGAAAATATTGAATATTCATCTGAAGGAATTATGTCTTTAACTTTTTCAGTAATGAATATTAAATTTAAATCTGGCATTATATCTACAATTGAATTTGGAATGGGAATAAAAGATGTCTCTGATACAAGGATAAAACTTGTAGGTGATGGAGGGATTTTTTATTATGAAAAGGGAAAACTTTATTTTATAAATAAAAAGGAAGGAAAAAGAGAAATTGAAATGGAAAAAATTGATATTGGAGTTGATACTGTTAATTTTCTAAAAAAAGTTCAGGAAGGTAAATTTAACATAGAAAAGGCATTGGAAGCAAGAGAAATATTAAAAATATGTCTGTGTGCAGAAATATCAGCGAAAGAAAAAAGAATTGTTAAAATGTAATTTTAAAAGGTATAATTTTTATATGAGCGATAGTGAAAATCTGAAAAGAATAAAAAAGATAGTAAAACTAATAAATGATAAAAAGGGTGAAAATGTAGTTGTTCTTGATTTAAAAAATCTTACATGGATTACAGATTACTTTATTATTGCATCAGGGGAGTCATTAATACAGACAAAAGCAATAGCAGAAAATATTATTGAAAACTTAAAAGAAACACCTGTTTCTGTTGAAGGGATAGACGATGGCAGATGGATACTTGTAGATTATGGAGAAATTATAGTACATATTTTTTTAATTGAAACAAGAAATTATTATAAACTTGAAAAACTTTGGGCAGAAGCAAGGATAGTTGAAATTTAAGATTTTTTTATTGTATTTATATAATCTATTAATTTGTTAAATGTTTCAGCAAAAGGTTTCAAAAAGTCCTTCTTTCTTAATTTTATATATTCAACACTTTTACCTTCTATAATTTCATTTAAAGATTTTTCAATTCTATATAATGGGCCAACGATTCTGTGTAAAAATCTTATTTCAAGGTAAAAAGTAAGAAATATAAGCAATAACATAAGAATTCCAATTCTTTTCAAAAGAAGAATATTAATATTTTTAATTATTTCATATGCATTTATAATCTTCTTTTCAAGTTCAAGTTGAGATAAAATTGTATTTAAAGTGATAAAGTATGTAAGGCCTCCAATAAGGATTATAGCTATTATGATAAAATAAATTGTAATACCACTAAAAATAAACTGGACAGGTTTGTTTATAAGATACTTCTTCCTTCTATTTTTTTTCATTTTTCACCTCTTATTCCTGAAAATTTGGATATTTATTTGAAACCCAAACAATATCCTTATTGTATCCTTTTCCACTTTCTTTCCCATCTTTACCATAACTTCCAACTATAAAATATTCACCTGTTGGCATATTATCAACAATTATACTGAAATATAAAAAATCTCCAGGTGTACTCCTTGCCCATGTCAAAGTATTATTCTCATCTTTAAGTGTTACTTCCTTTTCTATTATCTGTGGTTTGGGTTTATTTCTAAATTCATTTTCTTTTACAACTTCAACTCCATTTATATAAATTGAGCAGGAAGTTACACCGTAATTTTCAACTCTTATTCTACCTTTTCCTTCTATTGCATCAAAATTTGCTGTATAAGTATCCGGTTTTCCATGAACCCTTGGTAATTTTGGAGAAGAAAAGACGGTTGTAGGAGGGATTTTGTAGAAATATGGATTTCCCCATGGGTCAAAAGGAATTTTGTTTGTATATGGACCATTCCATCCTTTTTCCTGTAATTTTGGAGGTGAATTGAGTGTTAAATCAGAGAGAAATGCAGGGTAATATCCAGTATCATTTTTTATCTGTTCAAGTAAAAGAGCAAGTTGTGAAATCTGTACTTTTGCACTCATAACCTTTGCTCTATCCATAACATTTTTAACACCTAAAAAAATACCTGTTGCAAGTAAAATAAATATAACTAAACCTACAATCAGTTCCGTTAAAACATATCCTTTTTTCAATTTTCCCTCCTAACTAATTTTACCTACTTTTATTCTTTATTGTCAATTTTCAATTTTTTTTGTATAATTTTTTATATGGAAATAAACAGAAAAATATTCAGGGAATATGATATAAGGGGTATTTATGAAGATGACTTAAAAGGGGACTTACCTTACTACATTGGAAAAGCATTTGGTTCTTATATTAAAAGGCAAAACATTGGAAATGTTTGTGTTGGTGGTGATAACAGATTTACAACTCCTGAGATTAAAGAAAAATTGATAAAAGGTCTTATTGATACTGGCTGTGAAGTAGTTGATATAGGAATTATTCCAACTCCTCTTTTATATTTTTCTGTCCACTTTTATAAATATGGTTCAGGTATTATGGTTACTGCAAGCCATAATCCACCTCAATTCAATGGTTTTAAAATGGTTGTAGGAAATAAAAGTTTGTATGGAAAGGAAATTCAAAAAATAGCAGATATAATTGAAAAAGAGGATTTTGAAAAAGGGAATGGAAAGTTAGATAAAAAAGATGTGATTGATGAATATATAAAATTTATGGTTGAAAAATTTAAATTTAATAAAAAACTAAAAGTTGGTGTGGATACAGGAAATGGAACAGTAGGTCCTTTGATAGAGAAATTGTTCAGAAAACTTAATGTTGAATTTGTTGGATTATATCTTGAAAGCGATGGTAATTTTCCAAATCATCTTCCTGACCCTGTAGTTCCTGAAAATTTAAAGGACCTGATAGAAATAGTTAAAGAAAATAATCTTGACTGTGGTTTTGGATTTGATGGAGATGGAGACCGTCTTGCAGTAGTTGATGAAAATGGAGATATTCTCTGGGGTGATAAATTAATGATAGTATATTCAAAAGATATTCTTATTAAAAACAAAGGTGCAAAGATTATTTTTGATGTTAAATGTTCCAAATCCCTTGAAGAAGTGATAGAAAAACTCGGAGGAAAACCGGTTATGTGGAAAACGGGTCATTCTTTAATTGAAAACAAACTTCATGAAGAAAAATCACCTCTTGCAGGAGAACTTTCAGGGCATTTATACTTTGCCGATGAATATTTCGGTTATGATGATGCAATATATGCTTGCCTGAGATTATTAAGGATTATGGATAAAGAGAATAAGAAACTATCTGAATTTTTCAAAGATGTAAAAAAATATTATTCAACACCTGAAATAAGAATTGAAGTTTCTGATGAAGAAAAATTTGAAATAGTTGAAAAGGTAAAAAAGTTCTATGCGGGAAAATATAGAATAAACGATATTGATGGTGTTAAGGTTTATTATCCCTCTGGATGGGCATTACTGAGAGCATCAAATACCCAGCCAGCACTTGTGGTTAGAATTGAAGGAGAAACAGAGGAAGATCTTAATAAAATAAAAAGAGAATTTATTGAAAAAATTGGAAATTTTAAATAATTTTTTAAAAGACTAAAAATGACAGTTGAAAACCCTTGTCCGTCAATTATTTTCCAAGCCCACCTTAAAGGTGGGAGAAAGGGGGGATGAAAAATGAAATGTCCGTTGAGATTGAGAATTCAGAAAAGACCTCTTGGAGAAGCAGCATTTGGAGTGCCTGAGCAGGTGGAAGATTTTGATATGTGCATAGAAGAAAATTGTGCGTGGTGGGATGAGAAAAATAAAAGTTGTTTGGTAAGACATCTGATTTCAATAGATGAAAAACTTGAAATTTTAAAGAGTAAAATTTAAAAAATTTAAAGGAGAGAAACGATGAGAAATCTAATTTTAATTTTTATAGCATGTTTGTGTTTTATTCTATCAGGAGGTGAATTAATTAAAGCACCTGATTTTGTTTTAAATTCAATTGATGGTAAAGAAATAAAACTTTCCAATTATAAGGATAAAAAAGTTATTTTGAATTTCTGGGCTACTCTTTGTCCTCCATGCAAAGAGGAAATTCCCTATTTTGTTAAATTCTATAATGAAAACAAAAATAAAATTGAGATTATTGGAATTGAACTAACAGGGAAGAAAAAAGAAATTGAACAGATTGTGAAGAAATATAATATCAGTTATCCCATTTGTATAAGTGATGGAAAGATAGAAAATTTATACGGAGGTATTAGATTTGTTCCAACTACATTTGTAATAGATGAAAAAGGTTATATAATTTTAAAGAAAGTGGGTTTGATGACCGAAGAGGAATTGAAAGGGATTATTAAAAATGAAAAGAAATGAAATAATAAAAATTTTAAAGGAAAAAGAAAATATCAGGGATGACCAGATAGAAATAGTATTGAAGGAAAAAGAAAAAACAGGTACTCCTTTTGGTTATTTACTCATTAAATTTGGACTTTTATCTGCTGAAAGATGGTATAATTTTGCTTTAAAAGAACTTAAATGTATTCCTGTTCAGTTAAGTCAGATGAATATAGATAAAGAAATTTTAAAAATGCTTCCTGAATTTACATGCAGAAAATATAGAGTCATTCCAATATTTAGGGGAAATAATAAACTTGTCTGTGCAATGGTTGACCCGGTAGATGAAGATGTTATAAATGAAATAAAAAAGATATCAGGAATGGAAATTGAAACAAGATTGGTTAAAGAATATGAAGTGAAGGAAATAATAGAAACAGTAATATCACAGGGTGGAATTGATGTTATTTCTCCTATAGAAAAAAAAGAAATGCCTGAAAAAGTATTTAAGCCAATAAGAGTAAGGGAAGTTTCAGAATCGTCAGCTGTTAGTGTAGTTGAAGAACTTGTTACAAAAGCAATGGAATTGAAAGCAACAGATATTCATCTTGAAATAGAAGAAGAAGGTTTGAGATTGAGATACAGAATAAACGGGCTTCTTTATGAATTTCCACCTCCTCCTCTTGAACTTTATTCTTCAATTGTTTCTCATATAAAAGTACTTTCAAATCTTGATATAGCAGAAAAAAGGGTTCCTCAGGATGGTTATTTTAAAATGAAATTATATGGAAGAGATGTTGATTTAAGAGTTTCAACCTTTCCAACAATTTTTGGAGAAATGGTTGCTTTAAGAGTTCTGGATAAAAAAAACATAATTTCGGGTCTGGAACAACTTGGTTTTTTTCCCGAAGTTCTTCACAGGTGGAGAATCCTTCTCGATGAACCTTACGGTATGATTCTGGTTACAGGTCCAACAGGTAGTGGTAAAACAACAACTTTATATTCTTCATTAAATGAACTTGATAGTACTCACAGAAAAATTATAACAGTAGAAGACCCTGTGGAATACCATCTTAAAAATGTTAATCAAACACAGATAAATCCAAAATCAGGTTTAACTTTTTCAATTGCATTGAGGTCAATCTTAAGACAGGACCCGGATATAATAATGGTTGGTGAAATAAGAGATATAGAAACAGCAGAAATTGCTTTTAGAGCAGCACAGACAGGCCATCTTGTTTTGTCCACTTTACATACAAATACAGCCCCAGGTGCAATTATCCGACTTCTGGATATGGGAGTTGAATCATATTTGATTTCTTCTTCTTTAATAGGAGTATTAAATCAAAGATTAGTAAGGAGTATATGCGTTTCATGCAAGGAAGAATATAAACCATACCCTGAAGAAATAAAAATGCTTGACCCATCATTACTTGAAAAAGATAATTTGAAATTTTATAGAGGAAAGGGTTGTCATTTATGTAATGGAACCGGTTATGGTGGAAGAACAGGTATTTTTGAATTGATGGTTATAAATGAAGAGTTAAGAAGAGTGATAATAAAAAATCCTGATATGATAGAAATAAAAGAAATTGCTAAAAAGTCCGGTATGGAGTCACTGCGAGAAGACGGGATAAAAAAAGTTCTTGCAGGAATAACAACAATTTCAGAAGTTCTTTATACAACAAGAAAAGAGGATTAGAGTCAGTAATTTAGAGCATCTCTTTTGAGTTGATGAGCAAGTTCTTTAATATATTTTTTAAGATTTTCAAGTGAAAAATAATCCATTTCTGTAAATTCCAATCCACAGAAAAAAATGTTTCTCTTTTTATTTATGTATTTCGGTTTACATTTTACACTGAAAGAATAACTTTTACGGTTTATTATAAAATCAGTTTTTAATTCATAGAAAAAATTTATATTTAAGGCAATAGGGGTTTCAACTTTAGTACCTGAAAAAGAAATATCTATAATATTTCCTATGATTACTTCTTTATGAAATTTATAAGGGATTTTGGTTAGAATACATTTAATAAAAGGTGTTTCAAATCTCTCTTTTTTTCTTTTTTCTGTTAGAATATCTGTTTCAGGTAAAAATAACATTCTTTCAATACCCTGAGAAAAAATTTTCCCCGAAATAAAAAATTCCAAACCGTTTTTCTCAAAAAAAATTTCTCCTCTTTTACCCAGTTCTACAGGAATTGTTTTTGTTCTATGAGGGACAGAAATTATCATTTTTCCCCATTTATCTATATCAATTATTTCTCCATCTATTTTTTCATTATCTATAAAAATTTTAACTTTTTTAATTTCCCTTACATCCTCAATTCTCATTAATATTTCCCCTTTAATTCTATTTTACCCTTGACATTTTTAAAATAGCAATATTTGATGAAAAAAAAATAAAAATGGTTTATAATAGAAATGTTTAGGAGAAAAAAAATGGAAAAAATTAGGTCTGGTTATGTTTTAAAAGGATATATATTGAAAGAAATGGTTGGTTCTGGCGGATTTTCAACAGTTTATCGTGCTGAATCAATTGAGCCCTTGCCTTTATACAATTCAATTATTGCTGTTAAGGTTTTACATCCGAGACGATTTGAAAGAAACCAAATTAAACAGTTTATAAAAGAGGGAAAAATAGCAAAATCACTTGAACATCCTAATATAGTTAAGGTTTTTGATGTTGTTCAGGAAAATGGGAATTTTTTTATTTTAATGGAATATCTTGATACTGATTTGATAAAAGCCATCAGAACAAAAAAATATCTTTTTAACGAGAAAAATGTAATTGATATAATTATAAAAGCAGCAAAAGGGATTGCTTATATACATCAAAATGGAATAGTTCATAAAGATATAAATCCTTCAAATATTCTAATAACTTATTCACTTGAAAAAATTAAAATTACGGACTTCGGGCTTTCAAAAGTTGATAGGGGAATTTTAAATAGAGGGGAATTTAGGGGAGGAACAGAAGGATATGTAGCACCTGAGATTTATAAAGGAAAAAAAGCAGATAAAAAAAGTGATATTTATTCTTTTGGAAAGACAATTGAAAAAATTTATAGAGAATTGAATTTTCCTTTTCCAGAAAAAATAAAAAATATAGTTAAAATAGCAACAGAGCCTGAACCTGAAAATAGATTTGAAAGTATGGAAGGGATTATTTATATACTTGAGACCAGGAAAATTGAATGATTAAGTTTGTTTATTCTGAAGAATTCTTAAAATACAGAGAAATTTCCCATCCTGATTCACCTGAAAGAGTAGAAAGTATAGTTAATTATTTACAAAAAAAGGGTAATTTTAGATTTGTAGAACCCAATCCCTGTATGGAAGAAGATTTATATCTTGTTCATACTCCTGAAATGGTAAAAAAAGTAAAAGAAAACGATTTTTTTGACCCTGATTGTCCAAATATACCGAATATATTTTATTATGCCTGTTTATCCGCAGGAGCAGCAATAAGAGCAAGTGAAATAGCACTTTCAGGTGAAATTGGTTTTTCTCTTGGAAGGCCACCGGGACATCATGCAGGTAAAAATAATATAGGCGGTTTTTGTTATTTCAATAATATAGCAATTTCTGTAAAGAAACTCCTTTTAGAAAATTATAAAGTTGCAGTTCTTGATATAGATGGACATCATGGTAATGGAACAGAAGAAATTTTAAAAAATGAAAAAGATGTTATATTTGTTTCAATTCATCAATATCCTGCTTATCCTGGAACAGGTAAATATTCTTTTGAAAATTGTTATAATTTCCCAATTCCACCTTATACAAGTTCAAAAAAATATATGGAAAAGTTTGACAGATGTCTTGAAATAATAAAAGATTTTTCACCTGATATAATAGGTGTTTCATGTGGTTTTGATGCTTTTAAAGAAGACCCTTTATTACAACTTTCTTTAACTGAAACAGATTATTATATTATTGGTAAAAAAATTGCTTCTCTCGGCAAAAAAATATTTTTGATTTTAGAAGGTGGTTATAATATATTTAAAATAGGTAATCTTGTTTATTGTTTTGTTTCTGGATTTGAAAAAGTATTAAAAATGGAGGCAAGCAATGATAGAAAAAAGATTGATTGATGGACTTAAAAATCCTGATGTAATTTATAGAAGTGCTCCTTTCTGGTCGTGGAATGATGATTTGAAAATAGAACAGTTGAAATATCAGGTTGATAAAATGAAAGAGGGTGGTTTTGGAGGGGGTTTTATGCATTCAAGAATAGGACTTATTACTTCTTATTTATCAGATGAATGGATGGATTGTATAAAAGAGGTGGTTAAATATGCTAAAGAAAATGGAATGAAAATGTATTTATACGATGAAGATAGATGGCCAAGTGGTTTTGCAGGTGGTATTGTTGCAAAGAAAAAGGAAAATAGAATTAAGATTTTAAAGGTCTGGAAAAGGGGTAAAAAGTGGATGAAAAAGGTTTTAGAAGGTGTAAAATCTGACTGGTATAATGGTTTGACATATGTTGATACAATGAATGAAAAAACAATAAATGATTTTATAAAATCAACCTATGAAAAATATGTTAAATTTTTAAAAAACTATATTCCTAATACTGTCCCAGCAATTTTTACAGATGAACCAAATTATTTTCACGGAAGAACTGTAAATAAGAATGATAAAAATTTTTATTACTTCCCATGGACAAAAAATTTAAGAAAAATTTTTAAATCAAAATTTGGTTATGATATCTATGAAAGAATAAATTTGTTAATTGAAGAAAAGGAAGATTATGAAAAAGTAAGATATGATTATTCAAGGTTAATAAGTGAATTATTTATAGAAAATTTTGGAGAAAATATTTATAATTTCTGTGAAAAAAATAGGATTTCACTTACAGGTCATTATCTTGGAGAAGATACCATTAAAACACAGATTTCAGTTGTTGGAGATGTTATGTCTTTATATGAATTCATGCAATGGCCTGGTGTTGACCATCTTGGCAGAAATTTAAAAAATCCTTTAACTTTAAAACAATGTAGTTCTGTATCCAATCAACTTGGAAAAGAAAGAGTATTAAGTGAATTATATGGATGTTCAGGACAGAATTTTACTCTTGCAGAAAGAAAGTGGATTGGTGACTGGCATATTTCTCTTGGAATAAATTTTTTCTGTCCACATCTGTATTTGTATTCTTTAAAAGGATGCAGAAAAAGAGATTTTCCGCCAACAATTTCTCATCATCAACCATACTGGGGATATCAGAAAGAACTTGAAGATTATTTTGCTCGACTTAACTTTATTATGAGTCAGGGAAAATTTCTTGCAAATATTCTTGTAATTCATCCAGTTGAAACTGGCTGGAGTTTAAAAGGAAGTGAAAAACTTACAGATTATGATGAAGAACTTTCTCAATTGACACAGAAACTTCTTGAAAACAACTTTGAATATGAATTTGGAAGTGAAAAATTGATTGAAAAGTATGGAGAGGTTAAGGATGGGAAATTTAAAATAGGAAGAGGTGAATATGAATATATAATTTTACCGGCAATGACAACTTTAAGGGAAAAAACATTAAAACTGATTGAAGAGTTTATTAATCAGGGTGGGAAAGTTTTTGCTTCAGAAAAATTCTTTCCATATTTAATAGAAGGAGAGAGAAAAGATATTAGTATTAAGAGAAGTTGTATTTTATATTCTTCTATTCAATCCCTGATTAAAGAATTAAAAAATGTAGTTGAAAGAGATTTTGAAATTTATGGAGATAATAATCAGGAAATTTTAGATATTTTTATTCACAGAAGAAAAATTGATGAAGATATTGAAGCAATTTTTTTGAATAATATTTCACTTGATAAATCATATAAGGTTTTTATAAATTTGAAATATGAGGGAAAAGTTTACAGTTTGGATTTGTTTAATGGAAAAATAAATGTTAAAGGTGTGAAAAAAGAGAAAAAAGGTATTTTAATTGAAGATTATTTTCCACCTGTCGGTTCTTCTCTTTTTTTGATTGATAAGAGTGAAAGTCCTTTAATTCTAAATGAAAACAGGAAAGAAGAAAAAATCTTAAAATCTTATATTGAAAACTGGAAAATTGAACCACTTTCTGAGAATGTCCTTGTTATTGATATGTGTAAGTTTAAAAAGAAAAAGGATAAAAGATGGTCTGGAAAAATGCCTGTTTTACAGATTCAGCAATTGTTTGAAAAAGAGAATGTCAGACAGAAGATAAAATTACTTTTTGAATTTGAAAACGAAAATTTCAGTAATGATTTATATTTAGTCGTTGAACAGTTGGAAAAATATAATTTAAAAATAAATAATAAAATTCTGAAAAAGGACTGTATGGAAGAATGGCTTGACCCATCATTTAAAAAGATAAAAATACCTAAAAATTATATAAAAAGGGGTAAAAACAAAATTGAAATGGATGTTACCTTTATTCCTCCTGAATTTAAAAATACTTTAATTTTCAGAAAAGATGGTATTGAAATTGAAAATATATATCTGCTTGGAAATTTTGTTGTAAAGGCAAAAAAGGTTGAATATAAAAATGGAGGTTATTATCTGAATAACTTTACTATTGCAGTAAAGGAAAAAGAAATCAATGAAGATGACATTAATTTACAGGGATATCCTTTCTACTCTGGAAGTATAAAGGCATTTAAAGAAATTGAAATTAAAGATATAAAAAAAACATTTTTAAAATTTGAAGAATTTAAATGTGTTGTGGCAAAAATAAAAATAAATGAAAAACAAAAAGGTATTGTTTATCTTCCTCCTTATGAAATTGAAATAACTGAATATTTAAAGGAAGGTAAAAATATTATTGAGATTGAACTTTTTTCAAGTTTAAGAAATTTACTGGGACCTCATCATTTAAAGGAACATAATCCAGAATTTGTTGGTCCTTTTTCATTTGTTGATTGGGGTAAGAAATGGTTTAAAAGCAAGGATAGAACAGTTGACTATTCTGTTTTACCTTTTGGTATTGGAAAAATCTGTTTAATAGAGAAAAATGGATAAAATATTTGAAAATAAAAAGTTTGTAATTTTGGATGGTGCAATGGGAACATATCTTGAAAAACTTGGTTTTAAAGGAATCACACCTGAAATTGCAAATATTGAAGAATCTGAAATTGTAAAAAGAATCCATACAGAATATTGTGAATGTGGTTCAGAAATAATTTTAACCAATACTTTTGGAGCAAATAGAAAAATACTTGAAAAAAAGAAACTTATAGATAAATTTGAAAAAATTATTAAAGATGCCTTTAAAATTGCTTCCAGTGTTAAAGAAAAATTTAAAAATGTTTTAATTGCTGGAGATATTGGACCTACTGGAGAATTACTTACACCTTATGGAAACTTAGAAGTTAATGAAGCAAAAAATATTTTTAAAGAAATAGGTAAAAATTTTGAGGAAACAGCAGTAGATTTTTTAGTCCTTGAAACATTTCAGGATCTTGAAGAACTTAAGATTGCATTTGATACATTAAGAGAGAATACAGATTTTTTCATTGTTCCATGTCTTACTTTTACATATGGAAGAGAATACAGAACTTTAATGGGTCAAAAAATAGAAGATTATGTGAAATGGGCTGAAAATAATAAAGTTTCAATTATTGGTTCAAATTGTGGCTTAAGTTCAGGTGAAATGATTGAGTTCGTAAAAATAATTAAAGAATTGACCGGTCTTACTTTGTGGATAAAACCGAATGCGGGAAAACCACAGATTTCTGAAGGTAAAATTGTATATCAGGAAAATATTGAGGAGTTTTCAAAAAATTGTTTGAATATTGTAGAAAATAGAGTGAAATTTATAGGTGGATGCTGTGGAACTACACCTTTACATATAAAAAATCTTAAAGAAATTTTAATAAAACTTTTTTCTAACACTAATCAATGAAACTTGTTGAAGTTATTTTTGATATTCCTCTTGAGAGAAGTTTTTATTATCTGTATGAATATGAAATAAATAATTTTATTCGTGTATCTGCTCCTCTTGGAGAAAAAAAAAGAAAGGGTTTTGTAATAAATGTAAATGACTTATTAGAAAAAAGGTCAGAGTATAAATTAATAGAAAAAATTTATGATATAAATCCTTTAATAACAGAAGAAATTTTTGAATTTTCAAAGATTATTTCAGAAAAATATTATGTTTCTTCTGGCCAGATTATTTTTTCAATCATTGGAAATCTACCGTTTAAATATGAAAAAAAATTTTCAGAAAAAAAAGAAAAAGATTCATTACTATTTACTCAAAAATTTAAAAAGGAGATTTTTCTTTTTGGTGATGAAAATGAGAAATTAAATTTTTATATTGATTTAATTTCACACAATAGAGGTTCTTTGTTTTTTTTATTTCCAGAAGTATCAATCCTGAAAGATTATTATATGAAAATAAAAGAAAGTACAGAAAGGAAGGTTATAGAATATTATGGAGAAATGGATAAAAAGGAGAGGATGAATAATTACATGGAAGTTTTAAATTCATGTGATTTAATAGTTTTGGGAACAAGAATTTCAACTTTTCTACCCTTTAAAGACCTTTCTCTTATAATTGTTGATTCTTACATAGATGCTTCATACAGAGAAAAAAAATATCCTAAATATAATGCTGTTGAAGTAGCAGAGGAAAGATGTAAATTTCAAAATATTCCTCTAATTCTTACTTCTCATTCTCTTTCTATCTGTGATTATTTTGAAATTAAAAAGAAGAAAGTATATTTGGTTGATAAAAGGAATTTTGAAGAAACTCCTGAAATCTTTATTCTTGATAAAAGATGGGATGAAATGGATAAAAATTTAGATTTTCTCACAAAATTTTCAGTTTCTCTTATAGAAGAGACAGTTTTAAAAGGAAAAAAAGTTGGGATTATTCATAATAGAAAAGGAACTTCAAAAACATTTAAATGTTCAAATTGTGGTCATGTTTTAAGATGTAAGAAATGCAATTCAATACTTATTCTAAATGAAGAAAATAAATTGTACTGTAAATACTGTAAGATTTTTGAAAACTTTATAAAAAAATGTCCTCATTGTAAAAGCAGAGAAATAATAGAAAGGATGGTTGGAATTGAAAAGATTTATAAAGAACTTAAAAAGACATATCCAGATTTCAAAATTCAGAAATTTACAGCAGAAGAAAAATTAATTGAGAAAGGAGTTGATATTTTTGTTGGTACGCATGTTATAAAAAATATTCTTGATGAATTTGATTTTGGTTTAATTATTTTTCCACATGCAGATTCTTTTTTAAATATTCCAGAGTACAATTCAGAGGAGATTTTCTTTTTTATATTGAATGACTTTATATTTAGATTGAGAAATAAAAACACAAAAATAGTAATTCAGACAAAAAATCCAAATTTTGAAATATTTACTTCTTTAAAAACAAAAAATTATGAAGTTTTTTACGAAAAAGAAATTAAAACAAGAGAAATTGTTGGCTATCCTCCATTTTCAGATATAATACTTATTGAAATACCGGTAAAAAGAAGTCCCGCATTTGAAAATAAGGTTAACCTTTTAAGAAAAATTATTGAAAACAGCAATCTTGAAATAATTTTTTCAGACATTGTAGATGATAAAAGAGGCAAGAAAAAAGTAAAGATGATTTTAAAGGCACAGGATGATAAAAGACTGGATTATAAAGAAGTAATGGACATTCGTGAAAAACTTGACTTTAAAATAGAAATCAATCCTCCTGTCTTCTGAGCCCAGTCATCCAATATAGTACAATGCGAAGTTAAACGAAGACACAAAAAGTAAATTATTTCTGTAAATTTTATCTTTAAGGGAGCAATTTGTTTTATAGAGATTTTTTGAGGAACTTTGTGGCCCTTGGTTAAAAAAGGTTTATTCAGGAGTAAGAGAAAAATTTTAAATTAGAGTTTAAAATATCAGTTATTTCATCTAGATTAATAACAGAGAATAGACAAACTTCTTCAGAAGGTAATTTACTATATTTACAAAATTTCTCATAAGGTGTCATCCCTATCGTTGAATATACTCTTTTTCTGTTATATATCTACTGCCATCTTAATAATCTCAAAAAATTCTTCTTTACTTACGCATCAAAAAATATATTACATTTAATAATTCTTTATAACCTGGGTATAATATTTCTAACTTATTGAGTGGGCTTCCCCCTTGCTTTTTTACTCTTGAGAACTAATATTTCTATTGTCTTCTTAGCCAAATATTTCTTTCTTGTATATTATATCCATGGATACTATGTCTTAACCTGAAAGGAGTTTTTTGGATTTGACAAGAAAATTAAAAAATTATATTATATTTAAGTAGAATTTACTAAAACAAGTTATAATAGTTGAAAAATACAGAAATTTAGCAAAATTAGAAGGAGGTGAATTATGAAGAACAAATTTTCAAAGAGCATTTTCTCAAAACCACACGGTTTCACCCTGATAGAACTTTTAGTAGTAATTGCGATAATAGCGATACTTGCAGCGATGTTATTACCAGCATTAAGTAAGGCAAGAGAAAAAGCAAGACAGGCAGTATGTATGAATAATCTTAAACAGGTGGGACTGGCTTTACAAATGTATTTAGAGGATTATAATGAGTATTATCCACGTCCATATCTT
>DAORXQ010000025.1 GCA_035371905.1 bacterium
TTTTATATAATTTTTTTATTTTTGTTTTTGATATTTAATTTTTCTTATGCAGGAGAGGTTGACATTTTAATGAAAAAGTTGATTGAGAAAGGAATAATTAGTAAAGACGAGGCAGAGCAAATAAAAAATGAAATAAAGAAAGAGAAAGAAAAGGAGAAAGAGAAATACGATTTTCTTAAAAATACAAAATTTTCAGGTGACATAAGAGTTAGATATCAAAATGAAGATATAGAAGGGAGTCCTGATAGAGATAGATATAGAATAAGGGCAAGATGGGGATTTAAAACAAAGATTTCTGAAAATACTGAAATAGGATTAAGATTGGCAACAGGAACTGGTGAACAAACTTCAACCAATCAAACATTTGGCGAAGCATTCAGTCAAAAAAGTTTTTGGTTGGATAGAGCATATTTGAAACACAATTTTAATGATTTTGGTTTAATTGCAGGTAAAATTGAAAATCCATTTTATACAACAGATATTATCTGGGATTCAGATATAAATCCTGAAGGACTTGCTTTTATCTACAAAAATCAAAAAGGTTTATTTATTAATTCTGGAATTTTTCCTTTGGCTGAATTTAAAAATTTAACAGATGACCCCTTTTTATATGGAATTCAATTGGGATATGGTAGTAAAATTGGAAATGAAGTAGAATTTAAAATTGCTACTTCTATTTATACCACAAAAAGTTTAAAAGGGAAAAAACAATCAGAAATTTCACCAAAATATGAGCCAAAGGGTAATACACTTGAAAGTAATGGTAAATATATATATGAATATAAACCATTTGATATTATATTAGAATTAACACCATTTAAAATTGCAGAAAAACCATTTACATTGTATGCTGATTACTTAAAAAATATTGAAAGTGGAGTTAGAGAGGATAAAGGATATCTTATTGGATTTTCTATAGGAAAATTAAAAGAAAAGAATGACTGGAAGTTTGAATATAATTACAGAAAAATTGATGCAGATGCTACATTGGCGATATTCTCAGATTCAGATATAAATGGAGGAGGAACTGATTTAAAAGGACATAAGATTGGATTTGTTTATCAAGTTAACAAAAATTCATCATTTGGTATAACATATTTCATAGGTAAATCACTTGGTGTAAATAGAACAGATAATAGAAATACACTTCAAATTGATTATTTAGTAAAATTTTAAAAAGGAGGAAAAGATGATAAAAAAAATATTTTTGGGATTAGTAATGCTTTTTGTAGGAATTGCAAAAGTTGAATCTCAGACAGAATTAGTGGGGGCAGGAGCAACTTTTCCATATCCTCTTTATTCTAAAATGTTTGATGAGTATTATAAAATTTATGGAGTAAAAATAAATTATCAATCAATAGGTTCAGGAGGAGGGATAAGACAATTAAAGGCAAAGACAGTTGATTTTGCTGGAAGTGACGCAATTTTATCAGATGAGCAACTTAAAGATTTTGATGATGAAATTTTACATATTCCAACATGTCTTGGTGCAGTTGTTATAACATATAATCTTCCTGTAGAAAAAGAACTTAAATTTACACCTGATATAATTTCAGATATTTACCTTGGTAAAATTACAAAATGGAATGATGATAAGATAAAAAAGGTAAATTCAAATGTTAATCTTCCTGATATGCCAATAATAGTTGTAAGAAGGTCTGATGGTAGTGGAACAACTTTTGTTTTTACTGATTATCTTTCTAAAGTTAGTGAAGAATGGAAAACAAAAGTTGGTAGAGGAACAAGTGTTAATTGGCCAGTTGGAATTGGAGGTAAAGGTAATGAGGGTGTTTCAGGAATTGTTAAAGGAACACCAGGTGCAATTGGATATGTTGAACTTACATATGCTTTGCAGAATAATCTACCTTTTGGAATTATTAAAAATAAATCTGGAAATTTTGTAAAACCATCTATTGAATCAATAACATTTGCATCAGATATAAAATTACCAGATGATATGAGAGTTTCAATTACAGATACAGAAAATAAAAATGGATATCCAATATCAGCATTTACTTATATACTTGTTTATAAAAATTTAAAAAATGCGAATGAAAAAATGAGTTATGAAAAGGCAGAAAATTTAGTAAAGTTGCTCTGGTGGATGACTCATGAAGGTCAGAAATATACAAAACCTTTAAATTATGCTCCACTTGGTAAAGAAGCAGTAAAAAAGGCAGAAAATTTGTTGAAAAAACTTCATTATGATAGTAAAATATTGATTAAATGACATCAGAAAAAGCCTATAAAACTTTACTTGGAATAATAGGAGGAGTCCTTATTATCGGACTCCTCCTATCTATTTTTTTTACTCTTTTTATCAATTCATTACCATCTATTAAAAGTTTTGGTTTTAAATTTTTTCTTGAAAAGACATGGGACCCTGTTTTTGGAAATTTCGGTGCTTTACCTTTTATAATAGGAACTTTATTGACATCTATAATTTCTCTTATAATTTCTATCCCATTTTCTCTTTCTGTTTCTCTTTTTGTTGGAGAGTTTTATAGAGATACCTTTTTATCAAAAATACTTGAAACACTTATAGGAATTCTTGCTGTTATTCCATCAGTAATTATTGGTTTATGGGCACTTTTTTATCTTACTCCAATTATAAGGAATATCCAGGCAAAACTTTCATTGCCTCCAACAGGAGTATGTATTTTTACTGCATCTTTAACTCTTTCAATTATGATTCTTCCATATGCAACTTCTGTGGGTAAAGAAGTTATAAAGCTTGTTCCAAATGATTTAAAAGAAGCGGGATTTTCTTTTGGAGCAACCAGTTATGAGGTTGTAAAAAAAATCGTATTTCCATATGCAAGAAGTGGTATTTTGGCAGGTTTTTTACTTTCTTTTGGTAGGGCAATAGGTGAAACAATGGCTGTTACAATGGTTATAGGAAATTCAAATTATATACCTAAAAATATTTTTTCCCCTGGAAATACAATATCTTCTGTAATTGCAAATGAATTTTTAGAGGCGGTTGAGAATATTCATATCTCTTCACTGATAGAACTTGCTTTAATTTTGTTTTTAATCACATTTATAATGAATTTTGTCGCAAATATAATAATAAAAAGAATGAGGGTGAAGATATGAAAATTTTTAAGGATAAAATTTTTAGATTTTTTGTGATATTTTTTTCTTTCCTTTCAATTGTACCACTTTTATTTTTCTTTTTTACAATTTTGAAAAAAGGATTTACCGCAATTAACTGGGAATTTTTAACTTCATTACCGAAACCGCCTGGAGAAATAGGAGGAGGGATTTTAAACGGAATTGTCGGTAGTTTCATTTTAATTTTTTTAGCATCTTTTTTTTCAATACCAACAGGTATTTTCCTTGGTCTTTTTCTCTATGAATTCAGTGATAAAAAATTTGGAGAATTTTGTAATACTTTAATAGATGTTCTTCAAGGAATACCATCAATTGTTATAGGAATTATTGCTTATTTATGGATAGTAAAACAAATGGACCACTTTTCCGCAATATCTGGAGCAATTGCTTTATCTTTAATCTTTTTACCTATTATTATAAAATCCACAAAAGAAAGTCTTCAAATGATACCATTTTCGCTAATAGAATCTTCTCTATCACTTGGTGCTACATATCCGAGGACAATTTTAAAAGTTATACTCCCTTGTTCTTTAAATGGTATTATATCAGGAATTTTAACTGGTATAGGAAGAATTGCTGGAGAAACTGCTCCATTGCTTTTTACTGCTTTTGGTAATCCTTTTCTTAATTTTAATATTTTAAAACCAGTAAGTTCTTTACCTCATTTAATTTTTGTATATACAATGAGTCCTTATGAAAACTGGCATAAACATGCATGGGGATGTGCTTTAATACTTGTAATTATTGTTTTATTTTTGAATTCTATAAGTAAAATAGGATTTAGAAGATGGAAAGTGAAATTATAAAGATTGAAGATTTTTCGGCAGGATATGGAAATTCAATAGTGATTAAAGATATTAATCTTGGAATTCTTAAAAATAAAATCACTGCAATTATGGGACCTTCAGGATGTGGCAAGACAACATTGATTAGATGTATAAATAGAATGCATGAGTTAAATAAAGATGCGTTTCATAAAGGTAATATTTATTTAGATGGAAAAAATATTTTTGAAATGAATACTGTTTTATTGCGAAGAAGAATTGGTATGGTTTTTCAGAAACCAAATCCTTTCCCTCATTTAACTATTTATGAAAATGTCCTTGCAGGTTATATAATAAATGGGATAAAATTAAGAAAAGAGGAAAGGGATAGAATTGTGGAAGAGACATTAAAAAAAGTTGCATTATGGGAAGAAGTCAAAGATAAATTGTATTTAAATGGAACTCAATTTTCAGGAGGGCAACAACAAAGATTATGTATAGCACGTGTTCTTGCATTAAATCCAGAAATTATATTACTTGATGAACCAACATCTTCTCTTGATCCTAAATCAACTATTGAAATTGAAAATCTTTTAGAAAAACTTAAAAATAATGTTACTATAATTATAGTCACTCATAATATTTCGCAGGCATCAAGAATTGCTGATTATGTTGCTTTTCTTTATCTTGGAGAGTTAATTGAATTTGGTAAAAGTGAAAAAATTTTTACTGCTCCTGAAAATCCAATAACAGAGGAATATTTAAGTGGTAAGTTTGGTTAATTTTGGGGGTGAATATGTTAGAGGATAAATTAAAGATTTTAAAACAAAAAATTATTGAATTTTCATTGCTGATAGAGAAAATGATTGATAAAAGTATAAAAGGAATAATAAATAAAAATGGAATAGATTTAAAAGAAGTGATAGAAAAACTTGAACCAATCGCAAATAAATTTGAGATTGAAATTGATGAGTTGTGTGCAGAAATAATTGCTCAATATGAACCGAAAGCAAAAAATTTAAGGATTGTATTGATGATTTTAAAGATAAATAATGATTTAGAAAGAATAGGAGACCATGCTGTAAATATTTCTGAAAGTGGATTATTTTTAATTGAAAAACCTGATGTGAAACCATTGATTGATATTCCAAGGATGGCAGATGAAACAATAAAAATGGTGAAAGATAGTATAAATTCATTTATTGAAGAAAATGAGAAACTTGCAAGAGATGTGTGTAAAAGAGATGATATTGTAGATAATCTAAAAGATCAAATTACAAGGGAACTTATAACATATATGATAGCTGATTATACTACAATTGAAAGGTCTTTACATCTTATAAGGATTGCACAAAATCTTGAAAGAATAGCAGACCTTTCAACAAATATAAGCGAGGATGTTATTTTTATGACAGAAGGTAAAATAATTAAGCATCATATTGAGGAAAACAAATGAAAAAAATATTATTTCTGTGTAGGGAAAATTCAGCAAGAAGTCAAATAGCAGAAGGGATTGTGAATTATTTTTATAAAGATAATTTTATTGCATTTAGTGCAGGTTCTATTGTTAAATTTGTTCATCCACTTGCAATTGAAGTAATGAAAGAAATAGGTATAGATATATCAAATCATAGAAGTAAATCAATAAAAGAGTTTCTGAATGAAGAATTTGATTATGTTATAACTGTTTGTGTAGGTGATAAAAAGGGATTATGTCCATTTTTCCCAGGAAAAACAAAGAAAACAATAGCATGGGAGATACCTGACCCTGCTGAAAAAAATGAGATAGAAGGATTTAGAAAAGTAAGAGATATTTTAAAAAGAAAAATTGATGATTTTATAAGCAAGGAGGAAAAATGATAGAAGGGAAGATTGTAAAAATAAGGTTTAAAAAATATTATCTTGAACAAAAATTGTGGGTTTTCATAGGGAGGGTTTTGAAATTTACAGAAAACTGGATTATGATTGAGGGGAAAGGTATTGTAGTTATAAAAGGCCAGGTAAGTCCTGTAGATATCGATAAAGAGAAAAGGATTATACTTATACCACGAGAAAATATTTCTCATATAAGGATTTTACCAGATGATTTTGATTTAGAAAAGATGGAGATTATTGAGAAAGGTTTGAGAATATTTGTTAAAATTCCAAATGGTCCTGATACAAGTATAAGTGAGATTTAAAAGGAGGTTTTATGGAAAATGGAATAAAGTTTGCAAAGGAATTTGAAAAGCATGGAGCAAATTTGTATATTGAAATTGGTATGAAGTCAGAAAATTTAATAACAAAAAAACTTTTTTATTCACTTGCAAAACAGGAAATTGAGCATCTTGAAATTATTGAAAATTTTGTATTAAGTGATGATTATAAAACTGAAAAAACTGAAATGATTGAGGAGGATCTCAAAGAGTTTTTTACCTCACTTAAAGAGAAAAATAAAATTGAAAGCAATATAGATGGATATAAAATGGCACTCGAAATAGAAAAAAAGGGATATTTACAATATGAAAAGTTTTATAATGAAGTAAAAAATGAAAAAGAGAAAAGATTATTTAAATTCTTAATGGAGCAAGAAAAATCACATATTGAGGCAATTATAAATGTATACTCTTATTTGACTGAAACAGGCGATTGGTTTGAAAAGGAAGAAAGTAAAATCTGGAACTGGATGAATATGTAATGTTAAATAAATTTTATAACTTTACTCCTTTGCTTCAGTCCTTTTATGGTGGTCTTTTTACCTGGTTTATTACTTTGCTCGGTGCATCTATTGTATTGTTTAATAGAAAACCGAATAGAAAATTTTTTGACTGTATGCTTGGTTTTGCTGGTGGGATAATGCTTTCTGCGAGTTTTTTTTCTCTTATTCTTCCATCTATAGAATATTCAAAAAATTTAAATATCCCTCAATGGTTTCCAGTTTTAATTGGATTTTTATTGGGTAGTTTTTTTCTTTTTGGACTTGATAAATTGATTCCCCATTTACATTTAAATACAAATATTTCAGAAAAAGAGGGGATAAGAAAGCAATTACCGGTTTATTTTTTGTTTGTTTTAGCAATTGTAATTCATAATATTCCAGAAGGTATTTCTGTTGGAGTGTCTTTTGGTTCTTTGAAATACTTAAAAAGTAAGGAAACATTTTCTTCTTCTATTTCACTTGCTTTTGGTATTGGTATTCAAAATTTCCCTGAGGGACTTGCAGTGAGTTTACCTCTTTTAGCATCAGGATTGAGTAAAAGAAAAAGTTTTTTTTATGGTCAACTTTCAGGAATTGTTGAACCAATTTTTGCTATCATTGGAGCTTTACTCACTTCAATTTATTTTAAAATTTTACCTTTTGCTTTATCTTTTGCCGCAGGTGCTATGATTTATGTAATAATTGAAGAAGTCATTCCAGAAACTCAAAAAGCAGAAAATACTGATATTTCAACGATTTTTTTTATAATCGGGTTTTTAATTATGATGATTCTTGATACTTTTATAAAGTAAATATTAAAAATCAGGGACTTTATAGCCAGATTCTTTTAACATATCAAATAATAGTTTTCTTTTTTCGTTATATTCCGGTAGAAACAGTTCTTTACAGTTAATAATGTTTTTTTCTTCATTTATAACTTTAAAAGAAAAAGCAAGACAGGAATTTTCACCACATTTTTTACAGTTTTTTTGAGGAAGTAATTTATAGACATGTAATACCTCAAGTTTATCTTTTCTTGTATAATCAGGTTTAATTTTATCTTTATTTTTAATACAGTATTCAATTTCTTCTTTTAACCACTTTATTATTTCTCTCGCACCATTTTCATCCTTAATTTTCCCAGCAGATATTTTATGGGGGTAAATTGTAATAATCCCTTCTTCATTTGTAATTGTTAAACATTTTCCTTCGTGGTTATATATTGCTTTTGGTAAAACTACATTTAAGTATGGAAGAATCTCTGATATATCTTCATCAATAGAAGCAATAAATCTGATTTTTTCCGGGTCAGCGATACATGGTAATATTTTTTCAATTGTTATATTCATTTCTGATTTTTTTCAATATCTTTTTCCCATGCATAACTTGTTTTACAGTGGGATTTTTCTCTTTTTTTGAGAACGATGTAAATCTTTTTCAAAAATTTCAGCGCTTCCTCTTTGTTATTATCAAGAACAATTCTGGTAATATAAACTATATCTTTTTCTTCAAATTCAATAACCTCTTTTCTCATATTAAATTGAGTTCTTTTAATTTTTTCTTTATTTCATCAGCTTTCATATAATTTGATTTAAACACAACTTCACCATTTTTGTTAATAAAGATTAAACACGGGTCTTTCAATGTTTTCAAATATTCTGCATAATTTTTAATTATATCAAGATTATAGTCATCAAGGTCATTTCCTACATACCATTTTATTCCCTTTTCTTCAACCCAGATTTTCAAATCTGTTGTTGAACAACTTGAAAGAGTTATGCCAATAATTGTTAAATTTCCGTCTTTACATTTTTTGCCCTTACACATTTCATTACATATTTTTTTGAGTTCTTCAATCTGGTTTAAAGTACCTGGAGCAGTTCTTCCGCCACAATAAATTTTGAAGAAATTAAGAACAACAATTTTACCTTTGAATTGAGAAAGAGAAAAAGTTTCACCATAAGGGTCTTTTAAATTAAAATCAGGTGCTTTATTAGTTTTTGCAAAAGAGAAAAGAAAAAAAAGAGTAAAAAGTATAATTAGTTTTTTCATTTTTTGCCTCCAATTAATGTATTAATTTTAGGTCCATAAACTATAAAAAGAATTCCAAACAAAATTATAATAATTCCGAATATCTTTATAATCAAATCGCCTTTTCTTGCTGTCTTTTTTGTTATGTTTGTCCTTACCGTACCGGATAAAGCAGAAAGAGGAATAACAGGAAATCCATGTCCGAGTCCAAAAAGAAAAAGCAAAAATCCACCTTTTAATATACTTATTTCCTGAGCCATAACTAAAATAGCAACAGGCATAATTAAAGAAGTAGCACAGGGAGCCCATCCGAGAGAGAAAAGTATTCCAAATAAAAATGATGTTAAAAGTTTTGAATATTTGTTTAAAGATAAAATTGAAAAACCAAATCTCTGAAAAAAATTCAATGACCCTGATGTTTTCTTTTTTTTAAAAATACCAAGATTTAGAAGTCCAAAAAATATCAGAAGGATTCCTGAGATTAAATAAAAATAATGAGAAAATTTTAAAAGTTGTCCAATTTTAGAGATAAATATACCAAGTATGAAAAATACAAGAGACATACCGAGGGTAAAAAAAATCCCTATATATATTCCGTTTTTTATACTTTCTTCCTCGCTTATTATAAAAGACAAAACAGCAATTAATATCGCAATAGAGCAGGGTGATAAACATGTAATAATTCCAAGTATAAAACTGCCAATATAACTTATATTTTCCATATCATAATTATTTCTCCTTTTCTAACATTTTTTTTATATCTGACATTTTCGGAAAACTGATTGCTTCTCCATTACATAGGTTTGCACAGGCAGAACATCCAACCACGCAATTGTATGGATTTTTAACTATGGGTTTATTCTTTTCTTCATCCCATTCATAAACACCATTTTTACAGAAGTTATAGCATTCCTTACAACCAATACATTTTTCATAATCAACAGTAGGAAACCATGGTATCTTTTCTCTTGGTATATTTTTAAACATTTTTCCCTCCCTGTTTTTCATATTTTTCTCTAACTTTTTTTAACATCATTTTTAACTCTTCTCTTGTTGGAAAACTTATTGCTCCAAATGGACACTGAAATTTACAAGATTCATCTCCGACATTACATTCATAGGGCTGAGACACAATAACTTTTTGGTCATTTTCATTTTTTGAAAATACTTTAAATGGACAGAAATTTACACAATGATAACCGCATTCTTCGGGTTTACATTTTGAATAATCAATTTTGGGAAACCAGTCAATTTTTTTTCTTGGCAGTCCAGTATATGTACTTCTATCTTTCTCCATATATTTTTCTCCTTTTTTGTATTTTCATTTTATGCTTTCAACTGCTTCCTTAACTTTTTTCATTGCTTCTTCTGTTGGCATATTTCTTAAATCAAGAGAAATAACCTGTTTATCATAATCACCACCTGCTTCCATAAAAGCATCTTTGAACATTTTTCTCTGCATCTTAGGGTCACACGCACCAATAACATACTTAACATCCGGTTTTATATAATCCTTAATAAATCTGTCTCCATCATCTACACAGAGTTGCGGATGAACTATAGCATACTCAACATCTAATTCATTTCTTACAAAATTTATTAAAGACCATAAATCTAAACTTTTAAACCCAGGACACTGTCCTGTACAGATACACATAATAAATCTTGGCTTCATTTTAATACCTCCTTTTTTATTTTCTAAGTAATTTTTTGACTTCTTCTTTTGACGGAATTTTACCGGCAAAAACGACCTTTCCATCAATTACTATTGCAGGCGTTATTGTAACTTTATATTTTGGAAATTCTTTTATATCATAAAGATGAGAAACATTTGCTTCAATTTTTAATTCTTCCACAACTTCTCTAACAACTTTTTCTACTGCCTGACATTTTGGACATCCAGCACCAACAATTAAAATTTCCATATCTTCCTCCTTTTTATTTCAATATAAAATTACCAAAAAACCATCCTACAAATGTTCCACAAAAAACAATTGTTATAACATAAACTATTGCTTTTTTTACACCAAAAACTTTTGAAATTGCTATCCAGTTAGGTAAACTCAATCCAGGACCTGTTAAAAGTAAAGCAAGAGCAGGACCTTTTCCCATTCCGAGTTTCATTAAAGTGTCAACAAATGGTGCTTCTGTTAGAGTTGCAAAATAAGTTGTTGCTCCAATTAAAGTTGCAAAAAAACTGCTTCTTAAACTATTTCCACCAAGAAATCTCTCAATCCAGTTTGAAGGTAAAATTTTTCCTATAATTCCAACGATAAAAACACCGATGAGTAAAAGAGGGAAAATCATTCTGACAAAAAATAATGTTTCTCTTAACCAATCTTTAATTTTTTCCTTTTCAATTTTTTTAAAAGCAAAAATTGCCACAAAAAGGGTAAAGATAAACCATACAATAACTTTTTTCCAGTAAGGACCTTTTTGAACAATATAGTTTGGTGCAAGCAGGGATAAAAGTATTAAAATCAGAAGAATTAAGTAATTCCTTTCAATTATTTTTTTTTCTGGTTCTTTTTCTAATTTTATCTCTTCTATTTTTTCTTTTCTGAAAACAAAACTCATAACACTTCCAACTACAAAAGCCATTATTAAAGCACTTATAACTCTTGAAATGACTATCTGGCCTCCGATAATAGTTCCTGTATAAATTAAAGATAGTATATTTGATGAAGGAGCAACCCAAAGAACTATAAAAGCAGAACCAATTCCAGCGCCTGTATAATAAAGACCACTTGCAACAGGAATTACTGTACAAGAACACGCTGCAATAAGAAAACTTGAAATACCTGCAATAGAGAATGACTTTATTTTATTGACTTTTTCTCCAAGGTAATTTATTATTATTTCTTTATTTATAAAACTTACCATTCCACCTGCAAGTAAAAATGCAGGAATAAGACAGGTTAAAACATGAGTTGCAATATAATCTTTAAGTGCTAAAAATCCCCCAACAATAATTTCTTTTATCATTTTATTTTCTCCTTATACCTATTACACATTTTCCATTTTCTCTTAAATTTAATCTTTTTTTCAGGCATTCAATCTCTTCTTTAAATATATTTTCTGGGATAGAATTGATGGTATTGAGTAAAGATAGTAAAAATCTATCCTCTGATTTTGTGAGTGAATACATAACAAATTTACCTTCTCTTTTTTCTTCAACAATTCCTGCATATTTCAAAATTTTCAAGTGTTTTGATATATTTGTTTGATTTTCTTTTAAACAATCCATAATTTCACACACACATAGAGGAACTTCTGATTTCAAAAGTAATTTCACAATTTTCAACCTTGTTTTTTCTCCAACTGTCTTAAAAATTTCTGTATATTTTTCCATTTTCATTTTCTCATATGACCATATATTCATATATTATAATCTACAATAAATAAATGTCAATACCTATAGAAAAATTGACATTGGAAAATTTAAAGTGTAAAATTTATAAAGTTTAATCAGGGGCCGTAGTTCAGCGGACCAGAATGCCAGACTGTCGATCTGGAGGTCGCGGGTTCGAATCCCGTCGGCCCCGATTTTTTTCCAAAGGATAAAAAATGGATTATAAAAAATACTGGCATACAACTTCTCATATAATGGCTCAGGCTGTTAAACGGTTATTTCCCGAAGTAAAATTAGGTACCGGTCCTGCCATTGATAAAGGTTTTTATTATGATTTTTACAGGGATAAACCATTTACTCCGGAAGATTTAGAAAAAATTGAAGAAGAGATGAGAAAGATAATTAAAGAGAATTTTGAAATAGAAAGATTTGAAAAGAACAAAAAAGAAGCAGAAGAAATTTTAAAAAATGAGCCATTTAAACTTGAAATTCTTAAGGATATTAATAATGAGATTGTTTCTTTTTACAAGCAGGGAGAGTTTATAGATTTATGTGAAGGGCCTCATTTAAATTTTACAGGAGAGGTTAAATTTTTTAAACTGCTTTCAGTTTCGTCAACCTATTGGAGAGGAGACGAAAATAGAGAGAGTATGCAGAGAATATATGGGATATCTTTTGAAACTAAAGAAGAACTTGATGAATTCCTGAAATTTATAGAAGAGGCAAAGGAAAGAGACCATAGGATTCTCGGGAAAAAACTCGACCTTTTCAGTATTCATCCAGAATATGGACCCGGTCTTATCTTTTGGCATCCAAAAGGAGCAATTATAAGAAAAATTATTGAAGATTTCTGGAAAGAGGTTCATTTAAAAAATGGTTATGAACTTGTTTATACTCCACATATAGCGGATATTTCTTTATGGGAGAAATCAGGACATCTTTCTTTTTATAGTGAATATATGTTTCCAAGAATGGAAATTGAAAATGGTAGAATGTATCAATTGAAACCAATGAATTGTCCTTTTCATATACAGATTTATATGAGTAAAATCAGAAGTTACAGGGACCTGCCTATTAGATGGGCTGAACTTGGAACTGTTTACAGATATGAAAAACCCGGTGTTTTACACGGATTATTGAGGGTTAGAGGTTTTACTCAAGACGATGCTCATATTTTTTGTACACCTGAACAACTTGAAGATGAGGTTTGTAAAATAATAGAACTTGTATATTTTTTTCTAAGCAGTTTTGGATTTAAGGATTACAGAGTTTTTTTGTCTACAAGGCCTGAAAAATTTGTGGGAACAGTTGAAAACTGGGAGAGAGCAACAAAAGCACTTGAAAACGCTTTAAAAACAAAGAATATAAATTATGAAATAGACCCTGGAGAAGGTGTATTTTATGGTCCAAAAATTGATATAAAAATAAAAGATTGTCTTGGAAGAGAATGGCAGTGTTCAACAATCCAAATTGATTTTAATATCCCTGAAAAATTTGAAATTAAATATATTGATAAGGATGGAAATTTTGAAACACCCATAATGATACACAGGGCAATTCTTGGTTCTCTGGAAAGATTTTTTGGAATTTTAATTGAACATTATAAAGGTAATTTTCCTTTATGGCTTGCCCCTGAACAGATAAGAATTTTACCGATTGCGGACAGGCATAACGAATTCTGTCTTAATTTGAAGAAAAAATTAGAAGAAGATTTTAGAACAGGAGTTGATTTGAGAAATGAAAAAATAAATAAGAAGATTAAAGAAGCAGAAGACGAGAAAATCCCTTTTATGATAATTATTGGTGATAAAGAAATTAAAGAAAATAAACTTTCAGTGAGAAAGCATGGTAGTGGTATGCTTGGATATTTTACTCTGGAGGAAGTTGTAGAAATTATAAAAAAAGATATTCAATTACGAAAAAGGTTATTTTGAAGTTAAAAATTCATTAATTAAAATTTCAATTTTTTAGTGTTTTGAAGTATTCAACAATTTTATCCGGATTGATCTCTGTTATTTTCCCTGTTTTTCTTTCTTTTATTTCTACTTTATCATCTTTTATTTTTTTACCTATTATAATTTGATATGGAAAACCACAAAGGTCTGCATCCTTGAATTTTACACCTGCACTTTCATCTCTATCATCAAAAATGACATCAAAACCATTTTCCTTAAGTCCATTATAAATTTTTTCACTTGTATTTACGATTTTATCATCTTCTTTGTTTGTTAATATAATATCAGCCAGAAAAGGAGCGACAGAAATAGGCCAGATAATGCCATCTTTATCGTAATTTCCTTCAATTATTGCGGCGACTATTCTGCTGACTCCTATTCCATAACAACCCATATATATTGGTTTTTCTTTTCCATCTCTATCCACAAAATATGCTTTCATAGATTTACTGTATTCAAGTCCGAGTTTAAATATATGACCTACTTCAAGTTCACTGCATTCTCCATCTGCCACAAATTCTTCTGAAAATTTTCCTCCTATAACGCCACTTTCTGCTTCTCTGATAGTAAATTTTAGTCCACATCTTTCAAATATTTTTTTATATGCTTCTTTCATTAAAATATATGATTTATCAAGTCCCTCTTCATTAATATCAAAACTGTATGCATCTTTCATTAAAAATTCTCTTGACCTTATTATTGAAAACCTTGGTCTTATTTCGTCTCTGAATTTTGTCTGGATTTGGTATAAAATTATGGGTAACTGTTTCCAAGATTTTATGTATCTCCTAACTATGTCAGTTATAACTTCTTCATGTGTAGGGCCAAAAATCATTTCCCTTTCATGCCTGTCAATAAATTTAATCATATCTTTTCCCATTTTATCAAGACGACCTGTTTCTTTCCATAAAGTAGCAGGTTGTAAAGAAGGCATAAGTAATTCTATTGCTCCTGAGTTGTTCATCTCTTCCCTGACTATATTTTCAACTTTTCTTAAAACTTTTAAACCAAGGGGTAAGTATGTATAAACTCCAGAAGCAAGTTTATCTATTAAACCTGCTCTTATTAATAATTTATGACTAATGGTTTCTGCCTCTTTTGGTGCTTCTTTTTGAGTGGGTATAAAGTATTTACTCCATTTCATTTTTTTCTCCTGTTTTTAAAGAAAAAATTATACAATATTTTTTTATTTCTGAAAACTCAAGATATTTAATTAAAAATATTTATTTTTTCCTATAAAGTTTTCCTGGTAATTCCTCAATCAATCCTTTTATCTGAAGATTTGTTAAAAGAGACAACAAAATATTTGGTTCTATTTTTGTTTTCATTTGTATTTCTTCAATACTTGATGTCTGTTCAAGTACACTTAAAATATTTTTTTCTTCTTCTGATTCTAAAATAATTTTCTCTTTTTTGTTTTCTATATTTTCTATTTCTATATTCATTGTTTCAAGTATATCCTTAACATCTTCAATTAAAATTGCTCCTTCTTTCAAAAGTTTATTTGTTCCTTTAGAATAAAGGGTGTCAACTCTTCCCGGTAAAGCAAAAACATCTTTTCCCTGTTCAAGAGCAAAATTTGCAGTAATTAAAGCACCACTTTTTGGACCTGCTTCTATTACAATTAAACCTTTTGAAAGGCCTGAAATTATTCTATTTCTTTTAGGAAAGTTGTATTTTTCCGGTAAAGTATAAGATGGAAATTCTGTTATTATGGCTCCATTTTTTATCATATCTTTTTCAAGTTTTTTATTTTCCGGTGGATAAAAATTTTTAAATCCTGAACCCATTACACCTACTGTTTTTCCATTTGCTCTAATTGCTCCTATATGAGCAGAAGTATCTATTCCTCTTGCAAGACCACTTACAATTATAAAACCATAAGAAGCAAGTTCAAAAGCAAATTTTTCCGCCATTTTTAAACCATAAACAGAAGGATTTCTTGTTCCCACAATACTTATTGAGGGAGCATTTAAATCTAATTTCCCTTTAAAATAAATTAAAAATGGTGGATCATAAATTTCTTTAAGTAAACTCGGGTAATTTTTATCGTCTATCGTTATAATATTTATTCCTTCATTTTCAATATATTTAATTTCTTCTTCTAACGGTAATTCTTCCCATCTTTCTATTTTTTCTGCAATGTTTTTTGATAATCCAAGTTCTATTAATTTTTTTGTATTCAGTTTGAAAATTTCTTCAACTCTTTTAAGTTCTTCAAGTAATTTTTTGAGTTTTACATAAGAAATTCCGATAAGATTTAATGCTATCCAGTAAATTTTTTCATCCATTTTCAAAAAGAAGTAGGGTCAAATAATTTCTGATATTCACTTAAAGCAAATCTATCAGTCATACCTGCAATATAGTCACAAATAACAATTTCTTTTGGTTCTTTTTCTATTTTCTTTTGAATGTGATAGGGCAACTGTCTTGGTTCATTATAATAAGCATAAAATAGTTCCCTTATAATTCTTCCTCCTTTTTCTGTCATCCTTATAACTTTAGGATGTTTATACATTTTTTCTTCAAGAAATTTTTTCAATTCAGCATGTTGAGTTCTAACTTTTTCAGAGTTTTTCACTATAATTTCTGAATTTCTAACGTCTTCAACAGATTGTGGATTTATTTTTGACAGATTTTTCTTTGTTTCTTCAATCAAATCTACTACAAGATAGTTTATGAGATTTCTTATCATTATATGTCTTTTATGTTTTTCCGGTTGTTTATCTAAATCACTTATTCTTTCTATTTCTTTCCATAATTCAACATCCTCTACATCCTTATAAGTTATTATTTCGGATTTAATACCGTCATCAAGGTCATGACAGGTATAAGCAATTTCATCTGCAATATTTACAATTTGTGCTTCAATAGTAGGGGATTTAAATTTTATAAATTCTTCAAACTCTTTACCTATTAGTGGAATATCATAACTTGTCATGTGTTTTATTATTCCCTCCCTTACTTCATATGTTAAATTCAATCCCGGAAAATCCGGATATCTTTCTTCAAGATAGTCCACTATTCTCAAACCCTGTCTATTATGTTCAAAACCCGGAAAACCATGTAATTGCATTATTTCATTTAAAACAGATTCTCCTTTATGACCAAAAGGTGTATGCCCGAGGTCGTGTGCAAGAGATATTGCTTCAACTAAGTCCTCGTTAACCTTCAGTTCTCTTGCTATGGTTCGTGCAATTTGCTGAACTTCAAGGGTATGGGTTAATCTGTTTCTGTAATAGTCACCTTCATGATATATAAAAACCTGTGTTTTATATTCAAGCCGTCTGAATGCTGTTGAATGAATTATTCTATCCCTATCTCTCTGGAAAGGGGTTCTCATAAAATGTTCTTCTTCTTTGTATTTTCTTCCTAAAGTTTTAAAACTAAAAACCGCATATTTCTCAAGTATATATTTTTCTCTTTCTTCAAAATTTTTTTTCATTTTGAACTGGTAAATAATTTAATGGGTCAACATTTGTCCCATCTATAATAATTTCAAAATGTATATATCTTTTTTTTTGTGTTCCTGATTTTACTGTACCAATGACATCACCCTTTTTTACTTTATCACCATTTCTTACTTTTATTTCAAGGTCATGTGCATATACAGTATATATAGTAGATGAATTTTTAATTATTATGGTTTCATCATACTTTTTTGTATTTCCTACAAAAACAACTTCTCCATCAATAGAAGCAACGACATTTGTTCCTGGTTCAACCATTAAATCTATTCCCTTATTTCCAAGTTCTCCAAACTTACAGATTATTTTTCCTTCCACTGGCCAGATAAAAATACTTTCTTTGATAATTTTTGTTTCTTGTTCTGGTGTTTTTACTTCAGGTGATTGTACAGGTTGAATCTGAATATCAGAAGGTGGTAAAAGGGCATAAGATGGTTGTTTTTTATTTGTCCCAGGGATAAGTAATTTTTGCCCAACGCTTATACTTTCACTGTCAAGGTTATTCGCTTTTTTTATTCTTTCAACTCCTTCTTTAATTTTCTCAACAGTTTCTCCTTCATAATAATATTTTGATATTCTGAACAAATTTTCTCCTTTTCTTACCTCATGGTATGTAAAACTTTCTTTTTCAGGTTTTGTAGCCACAGTTACTGCACAGCCATAAATCAAAAATAAAAAAAACCCTATTTCAAGTTTTTTTAACAATTTCATTTTTTTTGAAAATTAACCATAAGTTTTTATTTTTTTCTTTTTTGAATTTAAGTAGAATATATTTACCTTTTATTTTTTCACCTTTTAATTCAATTTCTATCTTATTTTTCTCATTTTTTATTAGTTTATATTCTCCTTTATCCCATATTTTAACTTTTCCTGCACCATAATAACCTTCTGGAATTTCTCCTTCAAAATCAGAATATTCAATAGGATGGTCTTCAACTTCAACAGCGAGTTTTTTATCATTTTGACTGGTTGGAATTTCTTTTGGTATAGCCCATGATTTTAAAACTCCATTTATTTCAAGTCGTAAGTCAAAATGATGATAAGTAGCGAAATGCTCTTGAATAACAAAAATCATTTTATTTTTCCTTTTGTAGGACAGATCTTATATAAAGGGCAATTTTTACAATCAGGATTTTTTGCCTTACAGATATTTCTTCCAAAAAGTATCAATCTAAAAGGAAAATCAATCCATTTTTCTTTTGGTATTATTTTCATTAAATCTTTCTCTATTTTTTCAGCATCTGTATTTTTAGTTAAACCAAGCCGCTGGGAAACTCTTTTTACATGCGTATCAACAACAATTCCTTCTGCTTTTCCAAATGCCTGGGATAGAACAACATTGGCTGTCTTTCTTGCTACACCTGGTAGATTAATCAACTCTTCCATTTTATCTGGAACTTTTCCTTCAAATTCCTTAACAAGTATCTCGCTTAATTTTTTAATATTTTTTGCTTTATTTCTGTAAAAGTTTACTGATTTTATTTCATTCATTATTTCTACTATGTCAGCCTTATTAAAATCAAAGGGTGTTTTGAATTTTTTAAAAAGCGA
>DAORXQ010000026.1 GCA_035371905.1 bacterium
GGGAATTTTATGAAAAAAACAATGTTTTATCTCTTAATAATGGACCTCACTATGTTGGTTCTGGTGGAGTTGGTTTTACAGACCAATTACCACAACCAGATTTTGACGGAATACATGTAAGAATTAAAGACCTTTGGGGACATGCAACAACCCAAATTTTTTCTCTTGTTTCTCCACAGATGCATGAGGAATTTGCTTTAAAATATGAAGGAAGATTTTTGAGTAAATTTGGATTTAACTGTTATGGATGCTGTGAGCCATTGCATAAAAAAATAGATATTATTTTCAAACATATACCAAGATTAAGACGTCTTTCAATGAGTCCCTGGGTTGATATTGGAGAAGCAGCAGAAAAACTTGGGAAAAGAGCAATTTTTTCATGGAAACCAAATCCATCTTTTATGGCTTCAGATACATGGGAAGATGATTACATAAGAAAAACAATTACAGATGCATGTGAAAAAACAAAAAATTGTGTTATTGAAATAATACTTAAGGATATACATACTTGCAGAAATAAACCAGAAAGAATATCAAACTGGGTTAAAATTGCAAAAGAAATAGCGGAAAAATATTAAATGGAAAATAAAAAGAAAATCTCAATATGGGAAGATAAAATACCTTATTCAAAAGGAAATTCAGAGGAAGATATACCAAAATTGACTCCTTATTTAATTGAAAATAAAAAAAATAATCCATGTATAATTGTTTTCCCTGGAGGTGGATATTCTGTTAGGGCGCCTCATGAAAAGGAACCTATTGCTTTATGGTTAAATAGAATAGGAATATCTGCATTTGTTCTTGATTATCGTGTTTCTCCTTACAGATATCCTGTTCCCTTTCTTGATGCGCAGAGAAGTATAAGATTTGTAAGATATAATGCTGAAAAATTTAATATAGACCCAAATCGTATAGGAATAATTGGTTTTTCTGCAGGAGGACATCTTGCTTCTCTTACAGGAGTTCATTTTGATTATGGAAAAAAAGAGAATGACCCGATTGAAAAAATTTCTTTAAGACCTGATTTATTAATTCTGTGTTATCCTGTTATTTCATTTTTAAATTACAGCCATCAGGGTTGTATAAAAAATTTTCTTGGAGAAAATATAGATAAAGAAATTCTTGAATTTTTATCATCTGAAAAACAGGTCAAGAAAGATACTCCACCGTGTTTTATTTGGCATACTCAGAATGATGATGTTGTTCCTGTTCAGCACAGTATTTTATTTGCTCTATCCCTTAAAGAAAAAAATATTGATTTTGAACTTCATATTTTTGAAAAAGGACTTCATGGGCTTGGACTTGCAGAAAATGATTTTTCAGTTTCTTACTGGACTATTTTATGTGAAAAATGGTTAAGGAAACATAATTTTTAAAAGGAGTTAAAAATGAAGATAGCGATAATCGGAGCGGGAAGTTTAGGATTTACAAAAAGATTTATCATTGATATTATAAGTGTTCCAGAATTAAGAAATTTTACACTTGCTTTAAATGATATTGATGAGGAAAGATTGAATTTAATAACAAAATGGGCAAATGCTTTAAAAAAACAGGAAAATTTAAAAATTGAAATTTTATCTTCAACTGATAGAAAAGATGTTATTAAAAATTCTGACTATATTATAAATACAATCAGAGTAGGAGGACTTGAAGCATTTGAACTTGATGTTTCTATTCCGAGGAAATATGGGGTTCATCAGGCAGTCGGAGATACAGTTGGTCCAGGTGGTGTATTTTATGCTTTAAGAACAATTCCAGTTTTACTTGAAATATGTGAGGATATTAAAAAATTATGTCCGGATGCATGGTTTTTGAATTATACAAATCCAATGGCAATGAATACATGGGCAATGATAAAATACGGACATAAAAAAGTTGTTGGACTTTGTCACAGTATTCAGGGAACTGCCTGGCAATTATCAAGTTATATAGGAGTACCCTATGAAGAAGTTTATTACTGGGCAGCAGGAATAAATCATATGTCATGGTTTCTTGAATTTAAAAGAAATGGAAAAGACCTTTATCCTGAATTATTTGAAGCAATGAAAAACCCTGAAATTTTCAAAAAAGACCCTGTGAGATTTGAAATAATGAAACATTTTGGATATTTTGTAAGTGAGTCAAGTTTTCATATGGCTGAATATGTTCCATATTTCAACAAAAAGAAAGAACTTATAAATAAATTCAATACGCATGGATGGATATATCTTGATGTTTGTAAGAATGCTTATGACCCTGCAACTGAAAAATTAAAAAAAGAGGCAGAGGGTAAAGAAAAAATTGAAATATCAAGGAGTAACGAATATTGTTCATATATAATCCATGCACTTGAAACTGGATGTATTTTAAGATTTAACGGAAATGTTTTGAATGATGAAATAATAGATAATTTACCTTATGGATGCTGTGTTGAAGTTCCATGCTATGCAGAAAAAGGAAATATAAGGCCTGCAAAAGTTGGAAATTTACCAATCCAGTGTGCTTCTTTAAACAGATTAAATATAAATGTTCAGGAAATTACTGTTGAGGCAGCAATTAAAAGAAAAAAATCACTTGTATATCAAGCAGTTGCACTTGACCCTTTAACAGGAGCAGTATTATCACTTGAAGAAATAAAAAATATGGTTGATGAAATGTTTGAAAAAGAAAAGGAATATTTACCAGAATTTACTGATTAATTGAAAATGTATAAAACAGGGATTGGTTTTGATATTCATAAGTTTGCTGAAGGAAGAAAATTTATAATTGGAGGTATTGAAATTCCTTATGAAAAAGGGCTTATTGGACATAGTGATGGAGATGTTTTAATTCATTCAATAAGTGATGCAATACTTGGAGCACTTGGAAGACCCGATATTGGATATTACTTTCCAGATACTGATGAAAAAATAAAAGGAATAGATAGTAAAGAGATATTAAAAAGAGTGATTGGATTTTTAAAAGATGATAGATATGAAATAGTTAATATTGATAGTGTGATTATATGTGAAAAGCCAAAAATCCTTCCATATTCTGAAAAAATAAAAAAATCCCTTTCTGAAGTAATTGGTATAGAAAAAGAAAAAATAAATATAAAAGGAAAAACAACAGAAGGGATTGATAAAGGTAATTACTGTGCTTGTATTTCAATTGTATTAATTTCTAAAAAATAAGTTTTAAAGCAGAAAGAAAAGCAAGAATTTGGACAATTTGATTAAATACTTTTTGAGGGATTTTTTTTAAAAAGAATATTCCAGAAATTGCTCCAATACAAACACAAGGGAATAGAAGTAAATTGAGTTTCAAAGAATAAAAATTTATAAGTCCAAGATTTACACTGAAGGGGACTTTAAACCAGTTTAAAATAAAAAAATACCATGCTCCTGTTCCAACAAATTCTGTCTTTGGTAGTTTCATTGCAAGTAAATAAATTATTAAAATTGGTCCTGCTGCATTTGCCATCATTGTTGTAATTCCGGCAAAAAGTCCCATTATTACAGCAAAATAAAATTTTTCAGGTACTTTAATTTCTTTTTTATTCCACCACCAGTTTAGAAAAAGAATTGTAAGAATTACAAGACCAATAAATTTGCTCAACTGTTTATCATTTATTTTTCCCATTAAAAAATATCCTATAATTATTCCAGTTGCGGCAAATGGTAAAAGACGAAGGATATACTTCCAAACCGCTTTTCTTCTATAATAAGTTACTGCAAATATATCTCCCATTATAAGCATAGGTAAAATCAAACCAGTGGATGCTTTTGCAGGTAAAATCATAGCAGTTAAAGGAATTGCAAGAATACCAACTCCTGGAATCCCTGTTTTTGAGACACCAATTAAAAAAGCATATAATTCCAGCAAAAAAAGTTTAAAATGACTTAAATTATATATACTTTCCATTTTTGCCTTTAAATTTATAATTTTATCCTCTTTATGTCAAATTGATTTTTGACAAAAAATTTTCATATATTAAACTTATATCTGTGAAAAATTTTGTTTTTATTATTTTTTTATTTCTAATGGAGCAATTTATAATGGCTGAAAATTTTGACTGGATGAATAATCTGAAAAAAGAAAGACCGAGATTGATTTTAAATGATAAAGTTGTTGAAGATATAAAAACTCTAATAAAAAATGATGATACTTGCAAAAAAATTTATGTAAAGATAAAGGAAAATGCAGAAAAAATCTGTGATGAACCTGTTTCAAAATATGAAATTCCAGATGGATTGAGATTGCTTTATGTTTCAATAAAAGTTCTAAACAGAGTTTATACACTTTCACTTGTTTATAAAATTGAGGGAAATAAGAAATATTTAGAAAGATTATGGAATGAAATCTATACCGCAGGAAATTTTCCTGACTGGAATCCAAAACATTTTCTTGATACTGCGGAAATGGCTCATGCTTTTGCAATTGCTTATGACTGGTGTTATTATGACTGGACAGAGGACCAGAGAAAGATAATACGAGAAGCACTTTTAAATAAGGCATTGAAGGTCGCTTTGGATTGTTATGAAGGGAAAATTCCTTATGGCTGGTGGACAAGGTCAAAACATAACTGGAATCAGGTATGTAATGGTGGAATTGGGATTGCATGTCTTTCTCTTTTAGATGAATATCCTGAAATATGTTCAAAAATTCTTGATAATATTATGAAATCATTACCCCTTGCAATGAAAGAATTTGCTCCTGATGGTGGTTGGGGAGAAGGCCCTGGATATTGGGCTTATGCAACTGAATATAATTTTATCTTTCTTACTTATCTTGATAACTGTATAAATTATAATTTTGATTTCTGGAATTATGAAGGTGTATCTGAAACAGGATTTTTCCCGATATATATAACCGGACCTGTTGATAAAACTTTTAATTTTGCAGATAGTGGTGACGGACCAGTAAGAAGTTCCCAGTTATTTTACTTATCAAAAAAATTTAAAAAGCCTGTTTTTGCCTGGTATCCAATTAAATACCCAAGATACCATCCTCTTGATTTAATCTGGTTTACGGATTATTCTGACTCGGAAAAAGAAAATTTGCCATTAGATAAATATTTCAGATATGTAGAAGTTGTTACAATGAGGACTTCATGGAATAACAGGGATGCTTTATTTGTTGGATTTAAAGGAGGTAGAAATAATTTTAATCACTCTCATCTTGATATAGGCAGTTTTGTTTTTGATGCTTATGGTTACAGATGGATTATTGATTTGGGTCTTGATAATTATAATTTGCCAGGTTATTTCGGTAAGAATAGATGGGATTTTTACAGATTAAGGGCTGAAGGACATAATACAATTGTTATCAATCCTTCAGAAAAATTTGACCAGGAACCAGATGCAATATCAAAAATAGTAAATTTTGGTTCCAAAAATGAGTATTCTTTTGCAATTTCTGATTTGACGGATGCTTATAGAAAATATGCTAAAAGTGTAAAGAGAGGAATCTTGCTTAACAAAAAAGAAAAATTTTTACTCATACAGGATGAGATTGAATTGAAAGAAAAAGGAGAGATATGGTGGTTTTTACATACAGGTTGTGATATTGAAATAGGGGAAAGCAAAAAAGAAGTTATTTTAAAACAAAAAAATACAGAATTGAAAGTTAAAGTTATTTCTCCGTCAGATGCTCAATTTTTAATAATGGATGCAAAACCACTTTCTTCTTCTCCAAATCCAACAGGTCAGAATGAAAACAAAGGAATTAAAAAAATTGCTCTTAATTTTAAAAATACTGATAATTTGAGGATTTCAGTAATATTAGTCCCTTTAAAACCGGGTAATAAATTTTCTCCTTTTACCCCTTCATTAATCCCATTAAATGATTGGCAATAGAAACTGACTTAAATTATGGAAAAAATAATACATATAATCTGGACAATGGATTGTGAGTTTCCTAAAAGTCCTTTTGGTGGTCCTGAAAACTGGGAAATTGCTGAAAAATCTGTTAATGGATTTCTTGAAGTACTGACAAAGCACTGTCAAAAAGCAACTTTTTTTGTAACTCCAGAAGTTATTCAGAAAAAATTTAATGTATTTTCAGAAAAAAATAAAAATTTTGAAATTGGTATGCATTTACATCCATTTGATGACAGTAATAAAAAGAAATTATATATGGGACAGATGAGGAAAGAAGAACAGGAAAAGGTATTAAAAGAAAATAGAGAAAAATGGATACAATCAGCTGGTTTTGAACCCAGAAGTTTTAGACCCGGAAATTTTTCTGCAAATGATTATACCTTTCCTTTACTTTTAAAACTCGGTTTTTTTCAGGGAAGCGTATCTAGTCCTTATCGTAAAATGGAAAAATTTTTTACTGATTGGGAAGGTGCTTTACTTGACCCACATCATACGAATGAAAAATCAAGATTGATTGAGGGGAAATTAGATTTTTTTGAAGTCCCAGTAACTGTTGACCCATTTAGAAAAAAAAGGATAGATGGAACTTCTTATGAATTGAGGATTGAATGGGGTGATATTTCAGAACATATAGTGACTATTGAAAATGTTTTGAAAAGATTGAAAAAAGAAAATCCACCTGTAAAAAGTATTGTTTCAATTACCCATAATACTTTTGATTATACTCTGAAAAATTCAAAATATCGTTCTACTCTTGAAAAACTTATTTTATTCATTCAGGAATTAATTATAAAAGAAAACTTCACACCTTTATCCATAACAATAGAAGAACTTCATAAGAAAGTAGATGGAAAGGATTTATGAAATTTACAAGTTAAATAAATTGTAGTAAAATCAATAGCGAAGAAATTTCAATTTAAAATCAAAAGGAGGCAAAATGAAAAAAAGTAAAAAAAATTATTTGAAAATTCCTGTTGAACATGTTGATATTAAAAAAATAGATGCAATTCCAATAGTTGAAATGTATTCCAGAATGTCTTTTTCAGCAAGAACTCTTGCATATGGTGCTTTACTTTATGAGAAAATGCTTAAAGATGAGGAGGTAACTGTAATTTTAACTCTTGCAGGTTCCCTTTTCAGTGCAGGACTTAAGAATGCTGTATGTGATCTGGTAAGAAATAATCTTGTTGATATAATTGTTTCTACAGGAGCAATAATAGTTGACCAGGATTTTTTTGAAGCATTGGGTTTTAGACATTATATAGGAAGTCCTGATGTTGACGATAGAGAACTTAATAAACTTCATATAGACAGAATATATGATACTTATATTGATGAAGACGAATTAAGAATTTGTGATATGACTGTTGCTGAAATTGCAGAAAAACTTGAACCAAAACCTTATTCATCAAGAGAGTTTATAAAGGAGATGGGGAGATATTTAAAAGAGAAAGGAATTAAAAGCGATGATTCAGTTGTACTTGCTTGCTATGAAAAAAATGTTCCTATTTTTGTTCCTGCTTTTTCAGATTGTTCTGCTGGGTTTGGGCTTGTTTATCATCAAATAAAACATCCAGAAAAACATGTTTCAATTGATTCTGTGAAGGACTTTAAAGAACTTACAGAATTGAAAATTGCTGCAAATCAAACAGGGGTTGTAATGCTTGGTGGAGGGGTTCCTAAAAACTTTACACAGGATATAGTTGTCTGTGCCGATGTTTTAAATAAAACAGTTCCAATGCATAAATATGCAATTCAGATTACTGTTGCGGATGTTAGAGATGGAGCACTTTCAAGTTCAACATTAAAAGAAGCACATTCATGGGGTAAAGTTGATTTTCCAAATACAGAAATGATTTATTCTGAAGTTACAGTTGCATTTCCAATAATCGCTGCCTATGTATATCAAAAGGTGAAAAATAGAAAACCGAGAAACTGGAATAAATTTTTTGAAAAATGATTTTAAATGAAAAACATAACTATTTCTATATATTTTATTTTAACAACATTTCTTTTTGCCCAAAGTAAAAATGGAGGAGAAATGGATAAACAAATACCTTCTTTATGTGAAGTATATAAAGATTATTTTCCAATTGGAGCAGCAGTTAACTTAAAAACTGTAGTTTCTCATGCGGATTTACTGAAAAAACATTTTAATAGTATAACTCCTGAAAATCATACAAAATGGGGTTTAATTCATCCTTTACCTAATAAATATAATTTTGAAGATGCAGATAAAATAATAAATTTCGCAATTGAAAACAAAATGAAAATAAGAGGGCATACACTTGTTTGGCATATTCAGGTTCCTGAATGGGTTTTTAAAGATGAAAAGGGGAACTGGATAGATAAGGATACACTTTTGAAACGACTTTATGAACATATTAAAACTGTTGTTGGATATTATAAAGGTAAAGTTTATGCATGGGATGTTGTAAATGAGGCAATTTCAGACAAAGAAGGAGAGTTTTTAAGAGATGAGCCATGGTACAAAATTGGAGGAGAAGAGGTTATAGAAAAAGCATTTATTTGGGCTCATGAAGTAGACCCAGATGCTATTTTGTTTTATAATGATTATAATCTGGAATTACCATCTAAAAGAGAAAAGGCATATCAATTGATTAAAAAACTGAAAGAAAAAGGAATTCCTGTTGGAGGGATAGGCATTCAGGCACACTGGGGATTATATGGAATAACGCCAGAAGATTTAGAAGAGAGTATTAAGAAATTCTCTACACTTGGTGTTCAGATACAGATTACAGAGTTTGACATTTCAATATATCTTGATAAAAATGAAAAATTTAATTCCATTGAAGAAGTTCCTGAAGAAAGAATAAAAAAGCAGATAGAACTTTACAAAAAAGTATTTGAAATTTTAAGAAAACATAAAAATCTAATCACTGGTGTTACTTTCTGGGGAGTTGCAGATGATATTACATGGCTTGATTATTTCCCTGTTAAAGGTAGAAAAAACTTTCCTCTTTTATTTGACATTTATCATAAACCTAAAAAAGTTTTCTGGGAAATTATAAATTTTTGATTTTATTTTTTCAAAATTTATGAAGAATTAAGTTTATTCCCCAGTAAATAAAAATTAAAAAGCCTAAAAATTTAAACAAAACTTTCACCTTTGAATGAAAAAGGATTTTCTGTAAAAAATATGGAATAAAACCAATTATTAACAGCACAGGGAAAATTATAGAACTGAGAGCAAATAGAAAACCAGCAGAAAAACCGAAAAAAATACCTTTATTTAAATATGCAATATAAAAAATTAATCCTATTAAAGGAGCGCATGGAGTTATTCCTTCTATAATTCCTAAAAATATAGGTGTAGATGTTTTAAAAACTTTTACATATTTTTTTGAAGGAAATAAAAAAAGTATACCTATTAAAATAAGAATTAAACCTGATATATATGAAAAAACTTCTTTTTGAATAATACTCTGAATATAATTTCCAAAATAAGAAGCAAGTCCTCCAATAAATCCATAAATAAAAATCTTGCTTATGCTGAATAAAGAAGCAATTTTGATTCCTCCTTTCCAGTTATCTGATTCTTTTATAACCACAGGAAAAAGTAAAAAACAACAATGAAATCCACAAAAACTTATTCCTACAAGAAAGCCGGACAAGAAAAATTGAAGTAAAAATTTCATGATTAAATTTTAATCTTTATTTTTAAAAGCAGTCAATTTTAAAAAAATAAAAATTTATTTTTGAAAAATCATTATGATATACTATAAAAAAAAGGAAATTAAAATGACAAGGGATGATGGTTTTGAACTTTTGAAAAAATATATTTCAAATAAAAATCTCATAAAACACTCTCTTGCGTGTGAAGCAATTATGAGAAAACTGGCTAAATATTTTGGTGAAAATGAAGAAATCTGGGGACTTGCTGGTTTACTTCATGACCTTGATTATGAATATACAAAAGATAATCCTGAAATTCATGGTTTAAAAACTATTGAAATGCTGGGTGACAGTGTAAATGAAGAAATAAAGAATGCAATTCTTGCTCATGCTGAAAAGAAAAATCCAGAAACAAAAATTGAAAAATCTTTATATGCAGTTGACCCTGTTAGTGGGTTTATTGTTGCCTGTGTACTTATAAGACCTGAAAAGAAACTTGAAATTATAGATATTGAATTTTTGAAAAATAGATTTAAAGAAAAAAGTTTTGCAAAGGGAGCCAACAGAGAACAGATAAAAACATGTGAGACACTGGGAATTAAACTTGATGAATTTCTTTCTCTATCACTTGAAAGTATGAAAAAAATTGCTGTAGAACTTGGCCTTTGAGTTGACAAGAAGGATGAATTTTTCTATAATAAATTAAAATTAAAGCCACCTTAGCTCAGCGGTAGAGCAGGGCACTTGTAATGCTCAGGTCCGGGGTTCAAATCCCCGAGGTGGCTCTTAATCTAATTTTTCAAAATGGTCAAGTCAGATAAATGGATTAAAAAAATGGCTCAGAAAGGTATGATAGAGCCATTTTTTCCTGAAAAGATTAAAAAAGGAATTTCTTTTGGACTTTCCTCTTATGGATATGATTTTACAATTTCAAATGAATTTTTGATTTTTAAAGGTAAAATTGCATCTCCAAAACAAATAACAGAAAATGATTTTGAAAAATATAAAGGAAATGTTTGCAAGATTCCTCCAAATAGTTTTGTTCTTGGGAAAAGTGTTGAATATTTTAGAATTCCAAGGGAAGTAATTGGAATTTGTTTTGGAAAATCTACTTATGCAAGATGTGGAATAATTATAAATGTAACCCCTCTTGAGCCAGAATGGGAAGGATTTATTACAATACAAATAGCAAATCTAACTCCTGTTGAAGGTGAAGTTTATGCTGGAGAAGGGATTGGCCAGGTTATATTTTTATCTGCAGATGAAATATGTGAAAAATCTTATAAAGACCATTCTGGAAAATATAATAATGCAAAAGATATACAACTTCCTAAAATATAAGTAAAATTATTTCTTAAATCCCAAGTAAATACTTGCTCAACTACAGGTATAAAACATTGGAATTTGAAAAATTCCAAGTGTTTTTTCTGGCGTTTTTTGCCCAGAACAAATAAAAATACCTTAAGTCCCCCTCAAAGATTGAGGGGGTGCTGGTGCGACGAATAAGGAGCACCGATTAGCACGGGTGGCGAGATGGTGAGCCACCTATTTAGGGGAGTTGATACCTATTGAGGATTTTAAAGGGGTTTAAACCCCTTTAAGAAAGAACCGTAGTTGACAATAAAAACAAAATATAACAAAATAAAAAAGTAAATGGGATTCAGTAAAGATTTACAATCCTGAGTTTAATTATGTTATAATAACTTTATGGAAAAGATTATATTTTTTTTAATGGGTGTAAAAATCTGCGTTAAAAAAGGAGATATTCTTGAGGAAAAAGTTGATGCTATTGTAAATCCTTCAAATACAAATTTTACTATGGGTGGTGGACTTGCAAAAAAAATAAAAGAAAAAGGTGGAAATGAAATTGAAAAAATGGCAAAGCGGAAAGGAAGAGTACAGCCCGGGTATTGTATTTATACAGATTCCGGTAAATTACTTTCAAAATATATAATTCACGCAGTAACAATGGATATGGATTTTAAGTCAGATTATGATGTAATAAAAAAATGTATGGAAAACTCTTTTAAACTCTGTAATGATTTGAAGATAAAAACTATTTCTTTTCCTGCTATTGGTTGCGGAACAGGAAAACTTGATAGTAAAAAAATTGCAGAGATTATGGTAAGGGAAACATTAAGATATTTATCGGGTAAATTTGAAACAGATGAAATAAACTTTGTACTTTTTAAAAAGAGAGATTACGAGAATTTTTGTAATGTTTTTGAAGAGTATTTGAAAAATTTGACTAAAAAGACGTATAAAAATCCAATTCCCACAGTTGATATAATAATTGAATATAATGATGGAATAGTTTTAATAGAAAGAAAAAATTATCCTTTTGGCTGGGCAATACCAGGGGGTTTTGTTGAATATGGAGAAAGTTGTGAAGAAACTGCAATTAGAGAGGCAAAAGAAGAAACAGGACTTGAACTTGAAGATTTGAGACAGTTTAAGACATATTCAAAACCAGGGAGAGACCCAAGATTTCATACAATAACAACCGTTTTTACAGCAAAAGGTAAAGGATATTTAAAAAGTGGAGATGATGCAAAAAATGCTTCAGTTTTTAATGAAAAAAATTTACCCGAAAATATTGCTTTTGACCACAGGGATGTACTTATGGAATACTTTTATTTTAAAAACAAATTAAGAAATTAAGAAGTTCATAAGTTAATAAGTTCAGGAGTTAAAAGTGAAAAAAATAATTTTAAGTGGTATGAGACCAACCGGACCTTTACACATAGGACATTTATTTGGCGCTTTAAAAAACTGGAAAAAATTACAGGATGAAGGATATAAATGTTTCTATATGATTGCTGATTATCATGCTTTAAGTACAGAATATGCAAATCCCCGTAAAATAAAAGAATATGTAGAAGAAATGGCTATTGATTTTATCTCTTCTGGACTTGACCCGGAAAAGTCAACAATTTTCATTCAATCTCTTGTACCTGAGCATACTGAGTTACATTTAATATTTTCAATGATTGTTCCTATTCCTTATCTTGAAAGAAATCCAGTTTATAAAGAACAGATAGAAGAATTGAAAGATAAGGAACTGCATACTTATGGGTTTTTAGGTTACCCGGTATTACAGGCAGCAGATATTTTGATTTATAAGGCAAACTTTGTTCCAATAGGGATTGACCAACTTCCTCATCTTGAGTTGACAAGAGAAATAGCAAGAAAGTTTAATTATTTATATGGAGAAACATTCCCTGAACCTGAACCTCTTTTAACAGAAACACCAAAAATTCCAGGAACAGATGGAAGAAAAATGAGTAAGTCATATAATAACTGTATTTTTTTAAAAGATAGCCCAGAAATTATAGAAGAAAAGGTAAGTAAAATGTTTACAGACCCTAAAAGAATTTACAGAAGAGACCCAGGACATCCTGAAACCTGTCCTGTTTTTGCCTATCATAAAATTTTTAATGAAAAAAGAGTAGGGGAGATAGAAAAGGATTGTAAAGGTGCTGTAATTGGATGTACTGATTGTAAAAAAGAACTTGGGAAAAAGATTGTTGAATATCTTGAAGAAATAAGAAAAAAAAGAGAGAAAATTGAGAAAAATAAGAAAGATTTGATGGAGATACTTTTGGAAGGAAGCAAGAAAGCAAGAGAAACAGCAATTAAAACGATTTATGAAGTAAAAGAAAAAATAGGGGTTAAATATGAAAAATAATATTGAAAAACTTGTAAGAAAAGAATTAAAAGAAATTGCTCCTTATGTTCCGGGTAAACCTATTGATGAAGTTAAAAGAATTTACAATATTGACAGAATAATAAAACTTGCTTCAAACGAAAATCCTCTTGGATATTCTCCGAAGGTAAAAGAAGTAATAAAAGAAAATCTTGATGATATAAACAGATATCCTGATGGTTCTGGATATTATCTGAAAAAAGAACTGGCAAATTTTCTTAATATATCTGAAGATGAAATAATTCTTGGCAGTGGTTCAAGTGAAGTTATATCACTTGCTATTGAAGCATTTGTAAATCCTGGTGAAGAAGTAATTTATCCATTTCCATCTTTCATTATTTACAGAATTCTGGTTTTAAAGGTTGGGGGAGTTCCCGTTGAAGTTCACCTTGAAAATGATTTTTCTTACAACATTGATAGAATTCTGGAAAAAATTAATTCAAAGACAAAAGTGATAATTTTATGTAATCCAAATAATCCAACAGGAACAATTTTATATAAAAACCAACTTGAAAGATTTCTGAATAAAATTCCTGATAATATTATTGTGATTTCTGATGAAGCATACTTTGAATATGTTGAGGATAAAAATTTTGGAACGTGTTTTCCATATTACAAAGAAAAAAATATTGTAATTACAAGAAGTTTTTCAAAAATTTATGGACTTGCTTCTTTAAGGATTGGATACGGAATAGGGAAAAGTGAGATTTTAAATTATATGGAAAGAATTAGACCCCCTTTTAATACAACAGGTATTGCACAGATTGCTGCTATAACTGCATTAAAAGATATGGATTTTGTTAAAAAATCAATTGAAAATAATATAAAAGGAAAAAAGTTCCTTTATGAAAATTTTAAAAAACTGGGGATTGATTATATACCTACTGAAGCGAATTTTATACTTTGCAGATTTAAAGGAGATGCAACTTTTATAGTAAAAGAACTTGAAAAGGCCGGTGTAATAGTACGGGGAATGAAAAGTTTTGGACTATCAAACGAATATGTCAGAATTACTATAGGAACAGAAGAAGAAAATAGAATTCTTATAGAAAAACTTTCAAAATTGATTTAATTTCTTTATTCAAAAAGAAGAACTGCTTTTATATATCCTTCGGGTTTTTCAAGTGTTGTTCTCATTGCTTTATCTATTTCTTTAACTGAAAATCTGTGTGTAATCAGTTTTTCAAGGTTAAATTTTCTATTTTCAAGAAGTTTTATTCCTCTTTCAAAGTTATCCATATTTCTTTTAATTCCCATTACAGGAGAAGGGTTTAATATATGCAGACCTTTTGAATGCCACAAACCTGCATTCACAGTTCTTTCTCCGTGATGCCATGAAAAAATCGCAAGTTTACCTGCTTTATTTATTATTTCTTCCGCGAGATTTAAAGCTTCCTGAACTCCTGCACATTCAATTACAATATCAAATCTATTTCTGTACTTTTCAATATCAAATCCTTTCTTAATATTCACTGTTTCAGTTGCTCCATACTCTTCTGCAAGTTTAAGATTATATTCTTTTATATCAAAGACGACAATTTCTTCAACAGGAAAACCGGAAAGTCCTTGAAGATTTAAAAGTCCCATAAAACCAGCACCAATTAAAGCAATTTTATCCCCAGGTGAAACAGAATAAAAATTAATAGCATTTAAGACACAGGCAACTGGTTCAACTATATATTTTGCAGGGTCATCAACTTTTATAGAAAATTTTTTAACATCTTTTTCTTTCATTTTCTGGTATAAACTCCAGTTAAAGCAGACCACATAATCACCTTCTTTGATATTTTTAACTTCTTTCCCTTTTTCAACTACAACTCCAATTCCTTCATGTCCTATAATCGAATTTTCTGGTAATTTTTCTATACCAGCAAAAAGAGATGATTCCCACATACATATACCATTTGCAAGACATTTAATCATAACTTCGTCATTCTTTACATCTTCAATTTCATGTTCCCTTATTTCAAACTTTTCTTTATCCATATAAAAAACACTATATCCTCTCATTTTCACTCCTTTTTGAATTTATTTTAGCATAACAAAATTTATTAAAAAATTTTTCCTATTCCCACCTTTGAGGTGGGAAATGGAAAGCAAGAAAAAATTTGGGATAACTCCAGCACAATATAGAAAAATTATATAAAAGAGCAAAAAATTACAAAAAACAGCAAAAAATTACATAAATTTCTCTTGACTATAATTAAATTTTAAAGTTAAATTTATAAAGATGAAAATAAAAAAGGAGGTGTGGTATGAAGAAAAGAGGGTTTACTTTGATAGAGTTGCTTGTTGTGGTGGCAATAATCGCAATTTTGGCAGCGATGTTACTTCCAGCATTAAGTAAAGCAAGAGAAAGGGCAAGACAGGCAGTTTGTATGAGTAATTTAAAACAGATCTGGCATGCTCTATGGATGTATACAGAAGACCATGATGGATGGTTTTTACCCGCAAGAACACCTTATCCTGATTATTCGGATGGAGTTGTTTCATTACAACCTTGGTTTGAATTACTTGGAAATTATGGGAAAGGATATGGAGGAACTGATAAAAAATATACTCCATTAGATTATGGTGTATATATTGGAGTCGGAAATTATGAACGTCATACAAAAGGTAAAGCATTACGTTGTCCAAGTGAAAGAAGACCATTTACTTATACTCATTACCATATAAATATTTGGCTTGTTGGAAGTTATACTACAAGTAGCGATGGATATATCCCTGATCCAACTTATGGTCCTTATTTAAAAAAGATGAACAAGGTTAGAAATCCTTCAGTTGCAATATGGGTGACAGATGGTGCAGCTCCTGATCAACATAGTATATCCTATATGTATTATTATTATAAACATTCCCAGACCGGTAATATTTATAATTGTTTTAAGCATATAAATGACATCTGTAATATTTTATATGTAGATGGACATGTTGAAGGAAGGTCAGCAAGTTCTTTAAATATAGCAAAAGGACAGGGACCAAATACTCCATTAAGAAGAGGATTTGTATTACCTAGTGGTGGTTATAATCCATAAATAACAGGGAGGAGATATGTTCAAAAGAGTATTTGTTTTTTTCTTTTTTATTATTTTTTTATGTTTTGGAGATGCAAAACTTGTTTTTTACTTAAATTTTGAAAATGAAGAGGTAAAGGATATAGTTGGAAATAGAGTTGGAGAGTTGAAAGGTGGAAAATTTGTAGAAGGAAAAGTTGGAAAAGGTATATATTTTTATGGGAAAGAAAAAGAAGCAGAATGTATAATTTTTAAAGATTTAGCAAAGGATAAATTTTTTCAGAATTTTGAAGGAGGACCATTTACAATAAGTGTATGGATAAAACCAGATTCAACAAAAGAACATAATAAACAGCAGGAAATATTAAATACAGCAGGAGATATAGGACCTGGATGGCGGCTTACATATACATGGAGGACGATACTATTCAGAACAGGGACTGGAAAAAGAGATGCAGAAGGGAAAGGAGAATACTGGGAAGTTAAAACAAATCCAAGTATAGATAAGGTTAATCTTGATGAATGGAATCATATAGTTGTTGTAAGAAATGAAGAAGGTATTTTATCTTTATATTTAAATAGTAAAAAGGTTGCAGAAAGTGATAAAAAGTTTGATATTATCCCTTCAAATAGATTTTTGACAGTTGGGGCTTATCTTGGTGGTTATGCTTATGGATTTAAAGGAGTGATAGATGAAGTAAAGATATATAAAGGTGCTTTAAGTGCGGAAGAAATTTTTAAAGAATACAAAGGAGACACGGAAAAAAAAATTAAACTTGATGGAAAACTTGATGAAGATATATGGAAAAAAGGGAAAGTATTTACAAATTTTAATTTAATAAATTCAACAAATTTATCACCTGTTCAAACTAAGGTTATCTTTAATTATGATACAGATAACCTCTATTTTGCTTTTATATGCGACGAGCCGAATATTGAAAAACTAAAAAATGAAATAAAAGAGAACTCATTAAAAGTATATAGAGATGATAGTGTTGAGATAATGCTTGATACTGATAATAATAAAGGAGATTATTACCACTTTTTATTCAATCCGGGTGGTTATTATGGAGTTAAATTCAGGACACAAAGTGGATTTGTTGGTTCAGAGGTAAAAGATTTTAAATTATATACAGGAAGTTTGATAGAAAAAGGTAAATGGATAGTTGAGATAGTCATTCCATATTCTTCTTTAACACTTGAAAGAATAAAAAATGATATATCTTTGAATTTTGCAAGAAATAGAAGGGTTGATTTGCCTTCGAGAGAAGAAAGTTCAATTGCAGAGAAAGGACAATTTCATAATCCATTTGCTTTTATTCCTGTAAAACTTGAGAATATTGACCTATCATTATATGCTGTTGAATTTAAGGACATAAACATAATTGATACAGAGAAAAAAGATGAAAAATTAAATGTGAAAATAAAAGGAAATTTGAAAAATTTAAGTTCAAAAGAAAGATTGCTGGATTTAGAATTATATGAAGAAAAACTTGGTATTTTAGGGAAGACAAGTTTACAGGTATTACCAGAAAGAGAAAGGGAGATAATTTTAAATATAAATGTTCCAGAGCCAAAGGAGTACAAATTTGGTATAGATATAAAGGATAAAGGGAGAACAATTTACAGCAGTATATTTCCATTAAAAGTTACATACATACCAATTTCAATTGACCTTTTAAAACCATTATACAGAAATTCAATATATT
>DAORXQ010000027.1 GCA_035371905.1 bacterium
GGAAAGAAAAAAATTCTGGCTAATTCCTGTTGTTATTATACTTTTACTTATAGGAATTTTAATATTTGTTAGCAGTATAACAGGGGTTTCTCCTTTTATTTATCCTTTATTCTAATTAAATATGGAACATAAACAATTTAAAAAAGAAATAGTTGAAAGAACATTTTTAATATATATCATTTTGTTTTCAATCCTTTTTTTAATTACAAATCATAAAATTTTCCCTATTTTGATACTTATTTTTGCCTTATCAGGTGCTGTTTTTCCCAAAGTGCCTGTGTATCTTTATAAATTTGGAAATTTTATTGGTGAATTATATACAAAACTTATTCTTTCGATAATATTTTGTTTTTTAATCTGTCCTATTTCTTTTATCAAAAAATTACAAAAGAAGAAAATTTTGGAAAAAAATAGTTTTTGGGAAGAAATTGATTTTAAAATAGAAAAAGAAAATTTTGAAAAAATGGGATAAAAATGAAACCGATATACATTTTAGGTATATCTGCTTTTTATCATGATTCAGCAAGTTGTTTACTTGAAGATGATAAAATAATATCTGCTGTTCAGGAAGAAAGATTTACAAGAACTAAACACGACCCTTCTTTTCCAATAAATTCAATCAAATTTTGTCTTGATTATGCAAACTTAACACCTGATAAACTTGATTATATTGTATTCTATGAAAAGCCATTTATAAAATTTGAAAGATTACTTGAAACACATTTTTTACATGCACCAAAAAGTTTAATACAATTTGTCCAATCAATGCCTTTATGGTTAAAAGAAAGAATCTTAATAAAAAATATAATTAAAAAAGAAATAGAAGAAAAATTAAATGAAAAATTATCACCGAATACAAAAATTTTATTCTGCCCTCATCATCTTTCTCATGCATCTTCTGCTTTTTTCCCATCTCTTTTTGAAAAAGCATCCATATTAACTATTGATGGTGTTGGAGAATGGGCAACTGCCACACTTGGATTTGGGAATAAAAATAAAATAAATTTCTTCTATGAGTTAAAATTTCCGTCTTCAGTTGGACTTCTTTATTCTTCTTTTACTTACTATACTGGATTTAAAGTTAACGATGGAGAATATAAGTTAATGGGTCTTGCACCTTATGGAAATCCTCATTCAGAAAAAACGAAAAGATATATAAAGACAATAAAAGAAAAATTAATTGAGATAAAAGAAGATGGCTCTATAAAATTAAATATGGATTATTTTGCATTTAATACTTCTTTTAAAATGGTTAATGAGAAAAAATGGATAGAAACTTTTGGAATTCCACCGAGAAAACCAGAGAGTAAAATTTTAACTGAATATGCAGATATGGCATATGCCATTCAGAATGTTCTGGAAGAAATTTTAATAAAGATGGCTAAATTTTTGAAAGAAATTACAAAAGAAAAATATTTAGTTATTGGTGGTGGTGTGGGACTTAATTGTGTAGCAAACAGTAAACTTCTTAAAGAAAAAATTTTTGAAGATATATGGGTTCAACCTGCTGCGACTGATGCAGGTGGGGCAGTTGGTGCTGCTTATGCAGTTTATCATATGTATTTAGGGAAAGAAAGAATTTGTAATGGAAAAGATAAAATGGAAGGATGTTTTTTAGGGCCCGAATATAATTCTTATGAAATAGAAAAAACCTTAAAAAAGTATGATAATTTACAATTTTATAAAGAAGAAAATCAGGATAAATTATGTAATCTTATTGCTAAATTGATTAACGAAAAGAAAATAATTGGATGGTTTTCTGGAAGAATGGAATTTGGACCAAGGGCTCTTGGAGCAAGAAGTATTCTTGCTGATGCAAGAGACCCTGAAATGCAAAAAAAATTAAATCTTAAAATAAAATTTAGAGAGGGATTTAGACCTTTTGCTCCTTCTGTTTTATGGGAAGATACACAAGAATATTTTGAATGGGATAGGCCTTCTCCTTATATGCTTTTTACAGCACCTGTTAAAGAAAATAGAAGAAAAAACATACCAGAAGATTATTATGAGTGGGATATAAAAGATAAATTATATTTTATCAGGTCTGATGTTCCTGCAATAACTCATATTGATTTTTCAGCAAGATTACAAACAGTTCATAAAGAAACAAACTATAAATTTTGGAATCTTATAAAAACTTTTAAAGAGCTTACTGGCTATTCTATTATAATAAATACTTCATTCAATGTTAGAGGTGAACCAATTGTATGTACACCTGAAGATGCTATAAAATGTTTTTTAAAGACAGAAATGGATTGTTTAGTTATGGAAGATTTTATTATTTTTAAAAAGGATAAGAAGGAGAAATAATGAAAAGGAAAAAAGAAATATCAATTTATCATATAATGACTGTTTTAATAATTCTTACTTTCGTTTTTTCATTTTTTATATTTTATATACTCACAAAAGTTTGTATAAATTTATCTTTAAGAATTACCGGTGCAAGTATAATATGGGAAGGATCTTCTTTTAAAATAATACAAAGAACGGAGAGACATTATAGAAATTTTATAGAAAAGATGATTTTTTGTTTTTCAGATAGATATACACAATTATTTTTGCCTCAAATAAGTAAATTACCGAGATTAATAAATCATCCAATAATTCAAAAAGAAATGCCACATAGTGAAAGAGCTTTTTTTAAAAAACCAAAAAATGAATACGTGAGACATGCGACAATGGTTTATACTCCATATGTTCATTACGCTCCTGCACCTGGTTATATGGGTGGAGTTTTTCATAATAATCAACAATTCAGATATCCTGAGAATTTAGACAAGAAAAAGATAAATGAAATAAGAATTTTTATAACAGGTGGTTCTGCTGCATGGGGTTGTCTCATGCCAGATAATAAATCCACAATATCAGCTTTTTTAGAAGAAGAATTTAAAAAATTTCCAGATAAAAATTATTTCTTTAGGGTAATTAATGCTGCATGTGGAGGATATCACACTACTGATGAAAGAATTTGGATATTTAATAGGATTACAGAATTCGAACCGGATGTTATAATTTCATATTCAGGATATAATGACATATATAATGTTTACAGAGTTAAACAAGATTTATTTTCTGCGTTACATAATGAAGGGTCTTATTTTTACTGGGCTTATAGAGAATATGAATACTACAACAATAGGGATTTTATATTGAAAATAACACCTGATTTTTTTCATTTTTTTTATACTCCAAACGATTTTCCACGAAAAACCATAAAAAATATTCATATAATTTCTTCTTATTTAAATTCAATTGGAGTTAAATATATTTTTGTGCTTCAACCATTTAGAAGTGATAATCCTGAAGAATGTTTAATTATGGCAGAGAAATTAGAGAAAGAATTGAAACAAGTATCAAAATTGTTTAATTTCAAGTTTATTAGTTACAGAAATTTTTTTTTAAATCAAGAAGAATATTTTATAGATTTGTGTCATTTAGGAGACAAAGGAAACAAAGTTATAGCTTGTAATCTTTATAGAGAACTAATACCTGTTATTTATGAAATTATAAAAAATAAAAAAGGAGTCTCTAATGAAAAAAAACAAATTTATTGAATATGAGAAAAAGGCAAAAGATTTAAGGAAATTAGTTCTTGATATGTGTGTTAAAGCGGGAACTGGTCATGTTACTTCTTCTTTTTCCTGTATTGAAATTCTTGTTGCTCTTTATTATGGAGGAATTTTAAAATATAAAGTGGATAATCCAAAATGGGAAAAAAGGGATAGGTTTATTTTAAGTAAAGGACAGGCAAGTCCTATTTTATATGTAATTTTAGCAGACCTGGGTTTTTTTCCGATTTCTGCCTGTGATAAATTTTGTTGTGCAGATGGAATGTTTGGAGTTCATTTACAGAATGATGTACCTGGTGTGGAAATAACAACTGGCTCTCTGGGACATGGACTTGGAATTGGTGCTGGTATGGCTTATATTGCTAAAAAGGAAAAAAGGGACTGGTTTGTTTTTGTACTACTGGGCGATGGAGAATTGTATGAAGGTTCTATATGGGAATCTGCTCTTTTTGTATCTCATCATAAATTAAATAATCTTGTTGCTATTGTTGACAGAAATTGGTTATGTGTTACTGATTTTACAGAGAATATAGTTAAACTTGAACCATTAGAAGAAAAATGGGAAAGTTATGGATGGGAAACTGAAAGAATAAATGGCCATGATTTTGGTGAAATATTTAAAGTATTAAAAAATGTAAAAGAAAGGAAATCTGAAAAACCCCTTGTTATTATTGCAAATACAATTAAAGGCAAAGGTGTTTCTTTCATGGAAAATCAGATTTTATGGCATGGTATGGCACCAAAAGGAAAAGAAGCAGAAAAAGCAAAAAAGGAGTTAAATAATGAAAAATAAAACTATGAGAGATTCTTTTTTTGACCGTCTTTATGATTTAGCAAAAAAGGATAAAAATATTTATTTAATTTCTGCTGATATGGGAGCACCTTCTCTTGATAAATATAGAAGAGATTTAAAAGAGCAGTTTATAAATGTTGGAATTGCAGAAGAAAATATGGTCCTAATTGCAACAGGGTTATCTCTGTGTGGAAAAAAGGCATATATATATGCAATAATGCCTTTTGTAACTTCAAGATGCTATGAGATGTTGAAAGTTGATTTATCTCTGATGAATATTCCTGTTACTGCCATTGGAGTTGGTGCTGGTTTTGGTTATGATGATTCAGGACCTACTCATCATTGTACAGAAGATATAACAATAATGAGAGTTTTACCTAATTTTTATATTTTCTCTCCATCAGATAGTTTAATGGCTTATAAATTCGCAGAAATTACTTATAAATTAAAATCTCCTTCTTATGTACGGCTTGATAGAAAAATTCTACCTTTAATATATAAAGAAGATAATGATTTCTCAGATGGACTTTCTGTTTTAAAAGAAGGGAAAGATTTTTATATAATTGGAACTGGAAATATGACACACAGAGCAATTGAGGTAGCAGAAGAACTTGAAAAATACAGAATAAACGCAGGAGTGATTGATTTATACAGAATAAAACCAATAAACGAACAATTACTCATAAAAATAGTTAAAAATACAAAAGGAGTTGTAACTATTGAAGAACATTTGCTTGCAGGTGGAATGGGAAGTGCTGTTATTGAAGTTTTGATGGATAATGGAATAAATTTACCTGTAAAAAGATTTGGAGTAAAAGATAGATATCTTTATGCTTATGGTGGAAGAGAAAACATCCAGAAAATATGCGGACTGGACAAAGAGTCAGTCGTTAATGGAATTCTTGAATGGACAGGAAAAATTTGATTTCTATTGTTTTTTCTTTTAGAAATGAAGAAGAAAATCTTTCTGAATTGATAAAAAGAACAAAAAATGCAATTGAAAAAACAAATTATGATTATGAAATAATTTTTGTAAATGATGCTTCAACAGATAATTCCCTTGAAATTTTAAAAGAATATGCCATTGAAGACAGAAGAATAAAAATAATAAACCTCTCAAGAAGATTTGGATATAATCAAGGACTTATTGCAGGACTTAATTATTCAAAAGGAGACGCAATTATAACACTTGATGCTGATTTACAGGACCCTCCAGAACTTATTCCAGAATTAATAAAAAAGTGGGAAAATGGTGCAGATATAGTTCATACAATTAGAAAAAAAAGAGAAGGAGATAGTAAAATAAAAGTTATTCTTATCAAAATCGCATATAAAATTATAAACTTTGTATCTGAAATTAGATTACCCCAAGATGCTGGAAATTTTAAGTTAATATCAAGGAAAGCATTAAATGAAGTTTTAAAATTGAAAGAAAAAGACCCTTATATTAGAGGACTTGTTGTATGGGCTGGTTTTAAACAGGACTATATTTATTATATCAGAGAAAAAAGGGCAAAAGGTAAAACTCATTTTCCATTTTTAAGAAGTATGGGACCTTTTATGGAATTTATAAGTGGAGTAACTTCTTTTTCTATTTTGCCTTTACTTTATATAGTTGTTCTTGGACTTATTTTAATTTTTCTTGGAATTGTTTTTTTTATACTCTCAATTTTTCATCTTATTTATTTCTGGATTTCTTTTATGGTTTTCTTTTCAGGTATTATTATTTTCTCAAATGGAATTCTGGGTGTTTATATCGGAAGAATATGGAAGGAAGTATTAAACAGGCCAAATTATATAGTTGAAAGTACTATCAATATTGAAGAGAATAAATATTGACTTTATTTAAAGATTGAAATTTTATCATGAAGAAAAACGAGATGGTTATAATATTTTAAAAGGAAGTTTGAAATTAAAGAAGAATCAATCCTCTCAGACATACCAAGAGAAATAATTCTTTGCGGGTCAGAGTATATATTAAATGCAATTGTAAAAACAGTTAAGATAAAAAGTGTTTCTATTAGAAAAACTGAACTAAAAATAAAAAAATTTTTTTCAGGCATAGAAAGTATATACTTTATTCCAAAACAGATAAATAAACATGTAAGTGGAAGCAATCCTGTATGAGCAAGTCCTGACAATTCTTTTAAAGGCATAACAACTATATCTAAAAGATAACTCAAAAAAAAGAAAAAAATAAGAAAAGAATGAGAAGAAAGTGTTTTTAAATTAATTTGTTTAATGTTTTTTAAAAATAAAATTAACAAAAAGAAAGTTAATGAAAATGTCAAACTTCCTGGTAGTGTACATACATAAGCAGGATGAAGGTAATTAAAAAATTTGTAAAATAAAGGTGAATTATTGAAAAAATATTTGTAGTATTTTAATGGAAAAGGATGTAAGGTTTTTATAAAATTAAAGGAATCTTTTTCAATTCTATCAATCAAACTTATATTTTTCTGCTGTTGATATATATTTGTTGAGAAAAAAGATTTATAAACTCCATAGTTTTTAATTGACCATGAAAAATATGTAAAAATCACAAATAAGAAAATCAAATAAGAAATCCCTGTTTTTTTTATCAAATTTTTATTAAGAATTGTTCTAAAAGCAAGATGTAAAAAAACAGGAACTATATAACAACCAGCAGAAAAATGAACTATAAAACCTATACCGAATAAAAAACTTGAAATAAATAAATGAAGAGAATTCTGATTTTTAAGAAATTTAAGGTAAAAATAAAGTCCTAAAATAACATAAAAAGCACAAAATGCTTTTGTCCAGGTATAAGTTATCTGTCTTAAAATCGCTGGATTTAAAAACATAACAACACAAACTATTAAAAATAAGTATTTATTTTCAATTTTAAGGTATTCTTTACAAAAAAGATAAACTGATAAAATTAACATTGAGTTTAAAAAAGTTGAAACAATCTGATATTTATAAAATTCTCCACCTGTAATTGAAAGATAGAAAAAACAAACAATATTGAAAAAAGGAGGTCTTGAAGGAATAATATACCCCTCAAAAACTATGTCTTTTGGTAATCTATCAAGAAAAAAAATACTTCTTAAAAAATGTTCAAACCAGTCCCAGTAAAATAAACCACCAAAATAAAGAGGAATAAGTGTCTGGTAAAGAATAAAAACTAAAAAAATTATAAAAAAATTTTTTAAAAATTTAATTTCCTGATTATCAAAACCATTTTTAAGAATATAAAAGAAAGAAAAAAATAAGAAGATTAAAAGAAAAATACCATTAAAAATCGCAAAATTAGAGTTAAAAACATAACTTAAAAAACCTACTATGTAAAAAAGAAAAAAACTGAAAGCAAAATTCAGAATAAATTTTTCTTCTTTTTCAAAAGGTAAATTTTGAGTAAGAAATCTTGCAGGAAAATAACCACTAAAAAAAATGAAAAAACTTAATATCAAAATTTCAAATACATTTTTCATCAGACTTATTTTATAACTATTCAAAAAAATATTCAAAAGTTTACAAAAATCAACAGAAATGATAACATTTAAATATATAAAGAGGATAGAAAAATGAAAATACTTGTTACTGGTGGAGGTGGTTATATAGGTTCGGTATTGGTTCCTATTTTATTACAGAAAGGTTATGAAGTAATTGTTCTTGATAATTTTATGTATAACCAGACATCTCTTCTTGATTGCTGTCATTTAAAAAACCTTGAAATAATAAGAGGAGACACAAGAGATGAAAATTTATTAAAAGAAATATTAAAAGAAGTTGATGTTATATTTCCACTTGCCTGCATAACAGGGGCTCCTGCCTGTGATAGAAATCCTTACGAAGCAAAATCTGTAAATCTTGACGCTATAAAATTGATACTTAAATTGAGAAGTAAAGAACAAATAATCATATTTCCAACAACGAATAGTGGTTATGGAATTGGACAGGAAGGAATATACTGCACAGAAGAAACTCCTTTAAGACCAATATCTCTTTACGGAAGATTAAAAGTTGAAGCAGAAAAAGCAGTTCTGGACTCAGGAAACAGTATCACTTTAAGATTTGCAACATGTTTTGGAATAAGTCCGAGAATGCGACTTGATTTACTTGTCAATGATTTTGTTTACAGAGCGGTTGTAGATAGATATCTTGTTGTTTATCAGGGACATTTTAAAAGAAATTATATACATGTAAGGGATGCTTCTTTTTCTTTCATTCACTGTCTTGAGAATTTTGAAAAGATGAAAAATAATACTTATAATGTTGGACTTAGTGATGCAAATATAAGCAAATTAGAACTGTGTGAACTGATAAAAAAACATATCCCTGATTTTTATTATCATGAAGCAGAGGTTGGAGAGGACCCTGATAAAAGGAACTACATTGTAAGTAATGAAAAGATTGAAAAAACCGGATATAAAGCAAAAATTTCACTTGACGAAGGAATAAACGAATTAATAAAAGGTTATAAAATTATAAGAAAATATGGCTTTTCAAATGTTTAAAATAAAAAATGATTGACCTTTTACTTGTAAATCCAGGAAATCCTAAAAAAGTTTATGGGAAATTGAGAAGTAATCTTGCCGGAATAGAACCACCATACTGGTGTGCTTTAATTGCTTCTTTTATAAGAAAAAAAGGTTATTCAGTTAAAATAATAGATGCTGATGCTGAAAATTTATCTCCTGAGGAAACTGTAAATGAAATAATCAAAAATAATCCGGTTCTTGTTAATATCGTTGTAATGGGAACAAATCCTTCTGCTTCTTCTACTCCCAAAATGACAACCGTTAGAGAATTACTTAACATATTAAAAGAAAAAAATAAAAATATAAAAGTCATGCTTTCTGGTTTACATCCTTCATCATTACCTGAAAAAACATTAAAAGAAGAAAAAACTGATTTTGTATGTCAGGGAGAGGGGTTTTTAACAACCTTAAATTTACTTGAATGTTTAAAAGGAAAAAAAGATATAAGAGGAATAAAAGGTCTGTGGTATAGAAAGAATGATGAAATAGTAAGTGGTGGATATGAGGAAATAATAACAGACCTTGATTCTTTACCTTTACCTGCATGGGATTTATTACCTATGGAAAAATATAGAGCGCATAACTGGCATTGTTTTAAAAATATTGATGAAAGAGGTAATTATGCTGCAATTTATACAAGTTTTGGATGTCCATTTAATTGTTCTTATTGTAACATAAAAGCACTTTATAATAATAAACCAGGAATAAGATATAAATCGCCGGAAAAGGTCATTGAAGAGATAGATGAACTTGTGGGTAAATATAATATTAAAAATTTAAAAATTGCTGATGAACTTTTTGTTTTAAATAAAGAAAGGGTAAATAAAATATGTGATTTGATTATAGAAAGGGGATATAAACTTAATATATGGGCTTATGCAAGAATAGATACAGTTGATGAAGAAATATTGAAAAAGTTAAAAAAAGCAGGTTTTAATTGGCTATGTTATGGAATTGAATCAGCAAGTGAAAGAGTAAGAAAGGGTGTTTCTAAAAAAATACAGCAGGACAAAATTGAAAAAGTAATTGAAATGACAAAAAAAGCAGGAATTTATATACTCGGGAATTTCATTTTTGGACTTCCTGACGATAATTATGAAACTATGAATGAAACACTTCAACTTGCAAAAAAATTAAATTGTGAATATGTGAATTTTTATGTTGCTATGGCTTATCCGGGTTCTTATTTATACGAATGGGCTTTAAAAAATGGTATAAAACTGCCAGATGAATGGAGTGGTTTTGCACAACTTTCTGAAGATACATATCCTTTACCTACAAAGTATTTAAAACCGGAGGAGGTTTTGAAATTTAGAGATGATGCTTTTATTGACTATTACAGTAATCCTGAATATTTGAAAATGATAGAAGAAAAGTTTGGAGAAAAAGTTGTTGAACATATAAAAGATATGTTAAAAATAAAAATTAAGAGGAAATATGTATAAAAGAAAAATACCTTTCGGCACAATAGTAATAACAGAAAAAGCAAAAAAGATAATATATGAATTACTTGAAACAAAAAGAGTATCTCAGGGAAAATATGTTAGAGAATTTGAAAAAAGGTTTGCGGATATTTGGGGAGTTAAATATGGAGTTGCTGTAAGCAGTGGAACAGATGCAATTGCTCTTGCTCTTTCAGTTCTTTATGATTTTGGTGCAAAAAGAGGTGATGAAGTAATTCTTCCTGCTTTAACTTTTATTGGAACTGCAAATGCAGTTTTGATGGCTGGTTTTAAACCTGTATTTGTGGATGTAGAACTTGAAACATTAAATATAAATCCAGAAAAAATTGAAGAAAAAATAACAGAAAAAACAAAAGCAATGTTACCCGTACATCTTATGGGAAAACCTGTAAATATGGAAAAAATATGTGAAATTACAAAAAAATATAATCTATTTTTAATTGAAGATTCAGCAGAAGCACACGGTTCAGAATATAAAGGTAAAAATGTTGGAACTTTTGGAGATATGGGTTGCTTCAGTACATATGTTGCCCATATAATTTCAACAATTGAAGGAGGAATTATCATAACAGATAATGAAGAATATGCTGAAATATTGAGGTCTTTAAGAGCACATGGAAGAGCGTGTAAATGTGATGTTTGTGTTTTAAATACTTCTTCCGGATATTGCAAAAAAAGATTTAAATATGGTAGGGATATAAGATTTGTATTTGAAAGAGTTGGCTTTTCCTCAAAAATGAATGAAATTGAAGCGGCGGTAGGCATTGGAAACCTTGAAATATATGAAGAAATAATTGAAAAAAGAAGAAAAAACTTTTTTAAACTGAAAGAAATTTTTAAGGAATTTGAAGATTATTTCTATACAATTGATGAGGCAAAAGAAGAAAAATTAAGTCCCCATGCTTTCCCTTTTATTTTAAAGGAAAAATGTAAGTTTAAAAGAGATGAACTTGTTTTTTATTTAAATGAAAATGGCATTGATACAAGAGACCTTTTTTCTTCAATACCCACTCAGACACCTGGATATAAATTTTTGGGATATAAAGAAGGTGAATTTCCCATTTCTGAATATATTGGAAATAACGGAATCCATATAGGAGTTCATCAGGATATAGATGATGAAGATATTGAATATGTTGGAGAAGTAATAAAGAGTTTTCTGGAAATAAATGGATAAAAATTCTTCTATTTACATAGCAGGTCATACCGGCCTTATTGGTTCAGCAATAACACGAATTTTGAAACAAAAAGGATATAAAAATTTAATTTTAAAAAAAAGAGATGAACTTGATTTAGGAATTCAAAAAGATGTTGAAAGATTTTTTGAAAAAGAAAGACCTGAATATGTTTTTATATGTGCAGGAAGAACAGGAGGAATAAAAGCAAATATTGAAAAGGGTGCCGACTTCATTTATGAAAACTCAATAATCAATCTCAATCTTATTCATTTTTCTCATATTTTTAATGTTAAAAAACTTCTCTATATTGGATGTTCCTGTATGTATCCGGTTAATTGTCCCCAGCCAATGAAAGAGGAATATTTATTAACAGGAAAAATTGAAAAAACAAATGAACCTTATGCAATTGCAAAAATAATGGGACTTAAAATGTGTCAGGCATATAATGAACAATATAAAACTGAATTTTTAACAGTTATAGGAGGAAATGTTTATGGATCAGGAGAAAAACAATTTGATGAAGGAGCACATGTTATACCTGCTTTGATTAAAAAATTTTATATTGCAAAAAAAGAAAACTTAAAGGAAATTGAGATATGGGGAACAGGAAATGCAAAAAGAGATTTTATATATGTTGATGATATAGCAAATGCCTGTATTTTTTTAATGGAAAATTACAATGGTAAAGAGATTATAAATATTGGGACTGGAAGAGGTACAAGTATAAAAGAAATTGTTGAAGTTTTAAAAGAAATCAGTGGTTTTAAGGGGAAAATAATATTTAATGAAAAAATGCCAGAAGGTGCTGGTATTAGAATTTTAGACATTGAGAAAATAAAAAAATTAGGATGGGTACCGGAATATAACATATATGAAGGTTTAAAATTGACATATAAATGGTTTACGGAAAAATATGGAAAATGAAGAAATTTTTTCTATCATAACCGTCTCCTTAAATCAGGGAAAATATATAGAAGAAACAATAAAAAGTGTAATTTTTCAGGAAGGAGATTTCTATCTTGAATATCTCATTTTAGATGGCGGTTCTACAGATAATACCCTTGAAATACTTGAAAAATATAAGAAAGGGTTTGAAAATAAAGAAATTAAAATAAACTGTAAAGGACTTGAATTTAGATATATTTCAGAAAAGGATGAAGGACCAACGAATGCTCTAAATAAAGGTTTTAAATTAACAAAAGGGGAAATTATAGGAATACTTAATTCTGATGATATTTATCCGACCGGGATTCTAAAAAAGGTATGGAATACCTTTAAAAAAAACGAAAAGATAGACATCGTTTATGGAGATGTTAAATTTATTGATGCATCAGGAAATTTTGTAAAAATAAAAAAAAATAAAAGAAATATTAAAGAAAAAGATTTTATTTATGAGAATGCTCTGATTCAACCGGAGGTTTTTTTGAAAAGAAAAGTAATAGAAAAAGTTGGAATTTTTGATGAAAATTTAAAATTTGCAAATGACTATGAGTTCTGGATAAGATGTTTGAAAAATAATTTAAAATTCAAATACATACCTTATACTCTTGCAATTTTCAGGAAAAGATATGATGCGAGAAGTTCAAGTTCAAATTTATTTATTTTTGTTGAAACTTTAAAAGTCCAGAAAAAATATTTCGGAAAAACTGAAAAATTATTAAAAAATATTGGAATTTATTCTGCTATGTATGCTTATGAAACCAAAAATTCTTTTGAAAATTCATTTGAAATGCTGGAAAAAAATTTATCAAAAAACGAAATTTACTTAAACAAAAGAGAAATTAAAAAAGCAAAATCTTATGGTTATTTAAAATTTTCTATATATAAAATTTTTGAAAATAAAAAAGAAGGAATAAAAAGTTATCTAAAAGGATTTAAAAACAATCCTTTTATATTTTTTACAAAAAACAATTTAATTTTCATTGTAAGGTTAATTCTTTTCCATAAAAATATTTATTTCGGCATTAAAAAATTTCTTAAATTTTTTTGAAAATGAGAGTGTTAATAATTATAAGAGATTTTTTTTCAATAGGTGGAGCAGAAAATTTTGCAAGAGAGTTTACTGTAAATTTAAAAAAGAAAAATGTAGAAGTAAAGGTTATAACATCAAGAAATTCTTTATTTAAAAAAAGGGAAAAATTTTTAAATAATATTAAAATTATTCAACTTTACTCTCCAAAAAAAAGAATTATTGGTACAATCATTTATTGTTTTTCTTTATTTTTATATCTCATTTTTCACTGTAGAGAATATGATATTATTCAATCATTTTTCTTAAAACATAGTTCTTTTGTTTCTGTTATCGCTGGAAAATTATTAAAGAAAAAAGTTTTTTGCAGAATGGAATGTTCGGGAATTTTTGGAGATTTAAACACTTTAAAAAAAGTACCATTTTCAAGTATTTATTTAAAAGTTTTTAAAAAGAGTGACGGGATAATTGTTTTAAGTAATGAAATGAAAAAAGAACTAGAAAGTGCTGGATTTAAAAGAAAAAAAATTTTTCTTATTCCAAATTGTGTAGATATAAGGAAATTTAAACCATCAGAAAATAAAAGTATTGTTAAAGAAAAACTTGGATTCAAAGATGAAAAAATTATAATATTTGTTGGAAGATTGACAAAACAAAAGGGTATTGATTATCTCTTGGAAGCATTTAAAGATATAAATATACCTGAAAAATTTTTGATTATTATAGGGGATGGAGAATTGAAAAAATATTTAGTGAATAAGGTTGAAAAACTAAATATCAAAGAAAAGGTTTTATTTTTGGGAAAAATAGAAAATGTTACTCAATATTTACAAATAGCAGATGTTTTTGTTTTACCTTCTATTTCTGAAGGACTTCCTATATCATTACTTGAAGCTATGGCATGTGGACTTCCTGTGATTGTTTCAGAAGTGGGTGGTAATATTGACATAGTTGAAAATAAAATAAATGGATATTTAATAGAGCCGAGAAATATTAGTAAAATTAAAAATGCAATAGAAGAGTTGTTAAAAGATGAGAAAAAAATGAAGTTAGTAAGTGAAAAAAACAGAAAGAAAATTGAGGAGAATTATTCTTATGAAATAATTATAGAGAAATATTTAAAATTGTATTTGGAAGGAAAATGAAGAAATTTAAATTTGGAAAAAACTGGAAGAATTTTTTAAAAGTATTAAATGAAAAAAGAATAAAAGAAGCGGAAATTTCTCTGAAGGAATTAACAGGATTAAATAACTTGAAAGAAAAAACTTTTGTTGATATTGGATGTGGAAGTGGAATTTTTAGTTTAGCAGCGAGAAATTTAGGAGCAAGTGTTTATTCTTTTGACTGTGATGAAGAGGCAATTGAATGTGCGAAGATACTAAAAAACAAATTTTATAAAGATGATGAAATCTGGAAAATTGAAAAAGGCGATATATTGAATAGGGAATATGTTGAATCTCTCAAGAAATTTGATATTATTTATATTTGGGGAGTAGTTCATCATACTGGAAATATGTGGAGGGCAATGGAAAACCTTTTATATTTTGTGAAAAATGATAGTTATTTAATTATTTCTGTCTACAATGACCAATGATTTGCAAGTAAAATCTGGAAAAATATAAAGAAAATTTATAATTCACATTATTTTTTTAAGCCTTTTATTATTTTTATTGTTTTTTTAAGATTATGGGAACCAACAATGGTAAAAGATTTAATAAAACTAAAACCACTCAAAACATGGAAAAATTATTACAAACAAAGAGGGATGTCTCCATGGTATGATATAATTGATTGGGTTGGAGGGTACCCTTTTGAAGTAGCAAAGCCAGAAAAAATATTTAATTTTTTTTATAAAAGAAATTTTGAATTGATTAAACTTAAAACCTGTGGCGGTGGTCATGGTTGTAATGAATTTGTTTTTATAAAAAAACATTAAAGGATATAGAAAAATTGACAAAATTGTTAACTTATTATATTCAAAATGTGTGCAATATGTGTAATAAGAAAGTACGTAAATACTTGCTCAACCACAGGTTTAAAACACTGGAATTTGAAAAATTCCAAGTGTTTTTTCTGATCGCTTTATACCAAAAACAAGTTATAATTACCTTAAAACCCTCAAAGATTGATGGGATGCTGGTGCAACGAATAAGGAACACTGATTAGCACGGGTAGCGAGATGGTGAACTACCCATTTTGGGAGTTGATACCTCTTGGGGTTTTTAAAGGGGGTTAAACTCCTTTAAGAAAGAACCGTAGTTGACAGTAGAAACAAAATATAACAAAATAAAAAAGGAAACGCGGTTCAGTATACATTTACGAAAGTATTTTATGAAACAGCTTCCAAAGAAGAAATTTGCATATTATATTTGATTATTTTAAAATATAGAAAGTTAACAAAATTGTTAATTTATTGTACTTAAAAATGGGATATGAAAAAATAAGGGTTTTAAAGGAAAAACTGTATTTTACAGTTGAAGATTTTACAGAAACACTCGGGATAAAAAAAGATTCGGCAAAAGTAGAAGTAGGCAGATACATAAAAAAAGGTTATATATTGAGATTAAAAAGGAATTTTTTTATCTTGAGAGAAAAATGGGAAAATCTATCTTTAGAAGAAATTTTTAAAATTGTTAATATTATACAAGTTCCATCTTACATTTCATTGATGACTGCTTTAAGTTATTATGAAATTACAACTCAAATTCAACAAGATCTTTTTGAATCTATCTCTTTAAAAAGGTCTTTTAAAAAAAATATAGATAGCGTGATTTTTAACTATTATAAAATTAAAAAAAAATATTACAAGAATTTTGTCAGAAGAGAAAATTTTTTTATCGCGGGAAAAGAAAAAGCCTTTCTGGACATTATTTATCTTTACTCATTTGGTAAATATAAATTTGATATTTCATCCATTGATTTTAATAAACTTGATTTTAAATTTTTGAAAAAAGAAATAAAAAATTATCCTGTCAGAGTTCAAAAAAAATTTTATGAAATATGGAAAGGTTAATTAACCAGGAAAAATTTGAAATTGAAGTCCTTGAATATTTAAATAGCGGAAAATTTTTTGACAAACTTGTTTTTGTTGGAGGTACTATGCTCAGGGTATGTTATGGATTAAACAGATTTTCCAGTGACCTTGATTTCTGGATTATTAAAAAAATTGATATAGAGAAATATTTTATGAATTTAGAAAATCATTTGAAAAAAAGGTATTTTATTAAAGATTGTGTTATTAAATTACATACCATACTTTTTGAAATTCATTCTCCTTATTACAAAAAAAATCTTAAAATTGAAATAAGAAAAGAAATAAAAAGAATTAAATATGAAAAAACAATTGCTTTTTCTCAATATTCAGATATACAGGTTTTAGTTAACACTCTTTATTTAAAAGACACCTTACGATTTAAAATAGAAAGTTTTTTAGATAGAGGAGAGATTAGAGATTGTTTTGATATAGAGTTTCTTGGTAAAAAAGGGAATATTTCTGCATATAGAAAAAAATGTTGCTGAAAAACTTATCAAAAAGATGGAAAATTTAAGTTTATTGGTTCAATTATAGATAAGAGAGAAAGAGATTTTTATTTTAAAAAAATTTTTGAGTTTTTGAAAGGTGAATTGAACAAAATCATCAATTCTTAAAATGTGTGCAATATGTGGAATAGTAAAAAATAAAGGAATAGTTGAGATAGAAGAAATAAAAAGGATGGCAAATGTTATGAATTACAGAGGACCTGATGAAGAAGGATATTTTTTTGAAAATAATATTGGTTTAGGACATAAAAGGTTAAGTATTATTGATTTAAAAACAGGAAAACAGCCCATTTATAATGAGGATGAAAGTTTAATTTTAATATGTAATGGAGAGATATATAATTTTGTTGAATTAAGAAAGAAACTTGAAGAAAAAGGTCATATTTTTAAAACAAATTCAGATAATGAAGTTATTATTCATCTTTACGAAGAAAAAAAAGAAAAATGTTTGTCTAATTTAAGAGGCATGTTTGCATTTGCTATATGGGATAGAAAGAATAAAGTTTTATTTCTTGCAAGAGACCGACTTGGAAAAAAACCACTTGTTTATTCAATGAAAAATGGAAACATTTATTTTTCTTCTGAATTAAAGGGGATTTTACAGTTAACTGAAATAAAAAAAAATGTTGATTTTGAAGCACTTGACGATTTTTTTACATATCAGGCAATTCCTTCTCCAAAAACAATTT